>JAEWNM010000350.1 GCA_023392755.1 Bacillota bacterium | reverse complement strand
CCGTTGCGGGCGGAGGTATATTTGCCGAACCATTCCCGCACTTCCTCCACCGTCCAGCCGATGAACATGGCCTCATAGGCGTCCATCTGCTTGTACCATTCATTCTGGGGGTTCATATGGTAGGTGTCGCCGCGTTCCCGCTTGGTGAGCCAGCCGTTGACCTCCGCGGCCGCGGATTCATCGGTGTTCTCGGAAAGGCCTTTTATGGCTTCGGTCTCATGATCGAATACATTGTAGCCCTCCTTGCCCGGCCAGCCGGAGAAGTGGGGCATGCTTTCGCCGTCATAGTTGGGCGTGCTGACCTCGTAAATATCCACATCCAGGTTCAGGATGCGGTCCTCCCCGTCAAACAGCACGGCGGCCATGGTCACGTTGAAGGAATACACCTGGGTTTCGGTGGAGTCCTTGCCGGGGCCGACACGGAAGTTGGGCACGGAGCCAAAGCCCATATGCACGGTGCCGCTATTGACTTCGCTGAGCTCATAAGCGGTTTCCTGCTCTTGCGCAGCAGGCAGCGTCACAGTGGCGCCGGCCTTCTCAAGCGCATTGGCGGTAGCAGCAAGCAGGCCCATGGAGGAATAGGTGGCGCCGGATTGCACATCCATGCCCGTGACGGTGTTCGCGGCGATAATGGCCGGAAGTACGGCATCCTTCGCCTGGGTATAGATGCCTTCGGTATCCACGGTTTCCAGCAGCTTGATGTCTTTGATGGCGCCGCCTTCAATGGTGACCTCCACCTTCATCGCGCCGGCAAAGCCTTCCGCCTCGCCTTGATAGACGCCATCGGTGTAAGCGCCTTCCGCTGTGATGCCGGTAGCCATAGCCAGTACGGGCAGGGTGCTGAGCAAAACGGCCAGCAGGACAGACAGGAGCTTTTTCATGGTTCCCCTCCTATTATTTGATTCTCCCAAACATGAGATTGTTTATAGTATAACAAACAATATAGTTACCGTCAACGGGCTGATATCCCTTCAAAACAACGTTTCCTCCGCACGGGCCGCACAAAAAGAGCCGCTCCCAAAAAACCCATTGACGCGCAGTGCTTTGTCTGCTATACTGCTCACGTGAATTCATAATAGGAGGATTTTGGATGTCGGTCTTGTCTGTAAAGGGGCTTCATAACTGAATCCATGGGGGAACGGACTGCAATGCGCAGGCAAAGCCTGTTTGTTTGCATGCCTTCCCGCATCTGCCCTTTACAGACTGCTTCCTGACACCTGCCTTGCCATAGGAAACGACAGAGGGCGCGCCCTCCGGCCCGGTTTCACGAATATCCTTCTTCCCGCCCCTTTCATGTCAAGGGCATAGCGGCACCGGAAGGAAATTGACTGAAACAGGTTTGGAAGGCGGATATCTGTCGTTTTTTTGTAGGATGCCCGCAGGAGCAATCTGCCCGTACTGGGCGGCAGATGCAACCCTGCGGGCATCCTTTGCTATTTTCGACTGGAGGAATCACGCGTGAACACACCTGAAACAACACTGGAATTTGATCAGATCAAGGAAATGCTGTGTACGCTGGCCAGCACATCGGGAGCGAAAGAACGGCTGCGCGCCATGACCCCTGCCCTGAATGAAAAGGAATGCCGCAGCCGCCAGAGGACAACCGGCGAGGCACGCAGGCTTCTTGACGCGCTGGGCAGCCCGCCCACAAGCTCCATGGAATCCTTGGATAAGGTATTGCCGCTGCTAAAGGCAGGAGCCATGCTGGGGCCGGAACAATTTCTGGGCATCGCCCAGTTTCTGTCCACCTGCCGCCGGATGAAAGCCTATTTAAAGCGCGGGGAATACCTGCAGGCGGAACTGGCCTTCTATGGCCGCGCCTTTTGTGAACTTATGGAACTGGAGGGGGAGATTGAACGCTGCATCCGGGGTGACGCGGTGGACAGCAACGCCTCGCCCGCACTGAGGGATGTACGAAGGAAAATGGAGCAGTCCGCCGCGCAAGTCAAAAACAAGCTGCTAAGCCTATTGCAAAGCAACCGCTCCTTTTTTTCCGACAGCTTTGTGGCTGCCCGCGGCGGACGCCTGACGCTGCCGGTAAAGCGGGAGCACCGGGCGCAGGTACCCGGCACGGTGGTGGATATGTCCGCCACAGGCAGCACCGTATTCATTGAGCCGGCCTCCGTTACAAAGCTCCAGGAAGAAGTTAACCTCATGAAAATCCAGGAAGAAAATGAGGTGCGGCGCATTCTGTACGAGCTGACAGCCCTGGCGGAAGGCTGCCTATCCGCCCTGACAGCAAACCGGGATATGCTGGAGGCACTGGATTTTGCCTTTGCCAAGGGCGCGTTGAGCGCCCAAATGGAAGCGCTGGAACCCGAAATCACAACAGACAGGCGCTTGCACATTGAAATGGGCCGCCATCCTTTGATCGAAAAGGACAAATGCGTTCCACTGACCATTTCACTGGGCCAGGATGCGTTTGGCATCGTTATTACAGGGCCCAACACCGGCGGCAAGACGGTAGCGCTGAAAACGGTAGGGCTTATGTCGCTGATGGCACAAAGCGGGCTGCACGTGCCGGCGGGAAAAGGGACTACCATTTGCATGTTTGCCAATGTGCTTTGCGACATAGGCGATGGGCAGAGCATTTCCCAAAACCTGTCCACCTTTTCTTCCCATATGACCAATATCCTGTCCATTTTGCAGGAAACAGGCCGGGAGAGTCTGGTCCTCCTGGACGAACTGGGCTCCGGCACCGACCCCATGGAGGGCATGGGCATGGCCATTGCCATCCTGGATGTACTAAGGGAAAAGGGCTGCCTGTTTGTAGCCACCACCCATTACCCGGAGGTGAAGGAATATGCCTTCAGCGCCCCCGGCTTAACAAATGCCAGAATGGCCTTTGACCGGGATACCCTCTCGCCCCTGTACCGCCTGGAAATGGGCGAGGCAGGGGAAAGCTGTGCGCTGTATATTGTAAAGCGGCTGGGCTTTCCCATGGCCATGATCGACAGGGCCAGGGAGGCGGCTTACGGCCGGCAGAATACGCAGCGACGGGATAAAATCATTCCCCCGGAAAGCCCTCTTACGCGCACGCAAGACACCTCCCCCCTCAAGCACATTCAGAAGGAGCCACCGCCAAAGGCAGTATCCGCCCACGCCGCCCAGTTTCATCTGGGGGACAGCGTGCTGGTTTACCCCGGCCGGGAAATCGGTCTTGTATACGATCCCGCCGATGAAAAAGGCCTTGTAGGCGTACAGATTAAAGGCGTCAAGCGCCGCATCCCCCACAAGCGGCTCAAGCGGCATGTTGCGGCGGAAAGCATGTACCCCGACAACTACGATTTTTCCATTGTGTTTGACAGCGTACAAAACCGCAAGGCCCGCCACAACATGGGCAAGAGACACCGGCCCGACCTTCAAATCCAATATGAAAAGGAGCCTCCCCATGCCAATGATTGAAACATCCCAATTGACCAAGGTCTACCGACGTTTTGAAAAGGAACCGGGCCTCAAGGGCAGCATAAAGAACCTGTTCCACAGGACTTATTTGGAAAAGACAGCCCTTTGTCATTTTGACCTTTCCATTCCGGAAGGGGAGTTTGTGGGCCTTATCGGCCCCAACGGCGCGGGCAAGACCACGCTGGTGAAGCTGCTGACAGGCATCATCGCCCCCACCTCGGGAAGCCTCCATGTGCTGGGCTTTACGCCAAACCGCCTGGAAAGCGCTTTCAAAAAACAATATGCCGTGGTCATGGGTCAAAAGAGCCAGCTTTTCTTTGACCTGACGCCGGCGGACACCTTCCGTCTGTTCAAGGAGCTGTATGATATTCCCGAAAGCCTCTATCTTAAAAACCTCAAATACTTTACCGAGCTGTTCGGTGTGGAATCCCTCATGCGAGTGCAGGTGCGCACTTTGTCCCTGGGGGAAAGGATGAAGATGGAGCTGATCGCCGCGCTTCTGCACAGCCCCCGCATCCTGTTCCTGGATGAGCCCACCATCGGCCTGGACGCGGTGGCCCAGCACCAAATGCGCGCTTTCTTAAAGGAAGTGAACAGGGAGCAGGGCACCACGATCCTGCTCACCTCCCACTACATGGAGGACATCGTAAGCCTGTGCCGGCGGTGCGTGGTGGTGAATAATGGTGAAAAGCTGTGCGACGGGCCTACGGACGCGCTGTTCCAGCAGTATCAGACCCATCGAAGGATTACCCTGGCCCTGGAAGCGGAGTGCGGCGTGGAGCTGCCGGAGGAGTGCACGGAAGTCACGCACCAGCCTTTGCGGCTGTCCTTCCTTTTGCCAAAGGCAAACGCCACGCCGCTGCTGCAGTCGCTTTTATCCCGCTATCCCATCCGCGACATCATGGTGGAGGAGGAGGATATCGGCAGCGTGGTCACAAGGCTGTACGCCAACAGGGAGGTGGCGGCAGGGTGAAAAAATATTGGGAGGCTTTTGCGATTTCCTTCAAAACCCGCTCCGCGTACCGCTTTGACACCGCTATGCAGGTGATGTCCAGCGTAGCCCGTGTGCTGTTCGCCTGGCTGCTGTGGGCATCCATCTACAAAGGGCGGGATCAGGTAGCGGGCTTTACCCTGGATACCATGATCCTGTATTACCTCATTCAATCCTTTTTCGCCCAGATGGATAATACCGGGCGCATTGCCGAGGAATTAAGCTCCCATATACGAGCAGGCACATTTTCGAAGTTCCTGGTGCTGCCCGTCAGGGTGCAGGCATACCTGCTTGCCCAGTCCCTGGGCAGCGCCGCCTATATGGTATTCTTCAGCGTGGCAGCAGGCGCCCTGTGCCTTTTTATCTTTCCCATAAGACCCGAATGGGCCGCGCTCCCCACGGACCTGATAAAGGCGGCGGCGCTGCTTGTGCTGGGCCGCGTGTTTCTGTCCCAGTTCCACTTCTTTCTGGGCGTTTTGACCTTCAAATACCAGGATATCTGGCTGTTCCTGATGATCAAAAGCAATGTATTGGCCTTTTTAACGGGTACGCTGGTGCCCCTTACCCTTATGCCGGAAGGCGTTTTGCAGGTGCTCCGCTTAACGCCCTTCTACCACGCCGCCCACCTGCCCGCCATGCTTCTGCTGGGCCGGGGAGGCAATGAAGCACTCACCGGCATGCTGGTCATTGCCTTATGGATCATATTTTTCTTGTTCCTCAACAAACAAACCTACGCGCGTCTGCGCACGCGTTATGACGGGGTGGGTATATGAAACGGAATTTGAAATTGATCCTTACCCTGGCAAAGCTTCGCCTGAGCCATTTGATGGTCTTCCGGTTATCGTTCTTTGGCGCGTTCTTTGTGGACAGCAGCTTGTTTGCGATACAGCTGCTGCTCTTTGATGTAATCTACGGCCAGGTTGAATCCATCGGCGGCTGGCAGCGGGGGGAAATGACCATATTCATCGGCACCTTCTCTATGGTGGACGCCATCAATATGTGCACCTTCTTCTTTGGGTTGATTTCCATCCCGGAGAAGATACGCACCGGTGCGCTGGACCATTATCTCACCAAGCCTTCCAATACGCTTCTGCGCCTGTCCTTTGAGCAAATGAACCCCGGCTCCCTGCCGATCATCGCCATGAGCCTTATCATCATCGCAAGAGGTGTATCGCTGCTTCCCGCGCCCCCAACCGTACCAGAAATTTTTGGGTATGTTCTTTTGGTGCTGCTGATGACGCTGTTGTGGTATGACTTGATGCTGCTTTTGCGTACAGTGCCCTTTTTTGTGATGTCTGCCGCCGCCGTGCATCAAATGGAGGAGCCCTTGATCGAATTGAGCATGAAGGTACCGGGCGTGGTTTTCGAAGGCGTATGGAAAATAATCTTTCAGGTGGTATTGCCTTATGGGCTGCTGGCCACGCTGCCCACCCAAATGCTTACCGGTACCTTGACGCTCCCTGGCCTTGCATGGGGCTGCGGTGTAGCCGTGATATTCACCGTGTTTGCCCTGCGGCTGTGGAAATTCGGCCTGTCCCGGTATAAAAGCGCCAGTAGCTGACATGCCCGCGTGCCGGGTATATGCCGGGGAGGATGCCTTTTGCATATGGCACCCTCCCCATGCTCGGGAAAACATCAAACAATGTATTGCAGTATGTTATTCAGTGCCGGAAAACGTGCCTTAGCCTTGTTGTCGCCGCCCCATTCTGATATACTATCTTTCGCCGAATGCTATTTTCAATATAATACATAAGAATTAGGGAGACTTTGCCTGTGCGCATCAAGCTCTATGATTTGATGTTTTCTCTATCCGGCGCCATGGACCTTGTGGCTCCCGAGCTGTTCAACCACCACCAGCAGGTAGCCTATCTTTCTTGCCGGCTGGGCAAGGAAATGGGCCTGAATTCCGAGGATACCCTGAATTTGCTTATGGCGGGCATCATTCACGATATCGGCTCCCTATCAATGAAGGAACGGCTGGTCATGATTCGGGACGAGCTGGAGGAGATCAATACCCACGCCTTCCGTGGCGCGTCATTGCTGGAAAAATATCCGCCCTTTGCTCCCCTGGCCGCTATCATACGCTATCACCATATGCCCTGGAACCATGGGGAAGGCACGGCTCTTGACGGCAAGGCCGTTCCGCTTTTAAGCCACATCCTGCATCTGGCCGACAGAATTTGCGTGCTGTTCACCGGCAGCAAACATACCCTGCTCCAGCTGCCGGAGGTGCTATCCCGCATACGCGAAGGAGAAGGCTCCCATTTTATGCCTTCATGTGTGGAAGCCATGATGAAGCTGGCTGTGCGGGAGCATATATGGCTTGAACTCAATGACAGGGACCCTCTGCGCTTTTTGCGCAAGGATGCCGCCTTGTTTTCTATGGAACTGGATCTGGATGATGTGCTTCAAATCTCCGAAATCTTTTCCCATGTCATCGACTTTCGAAGCCGCTTCACAGCCACTCATTCCGCAGGTGTGGCCCATACGGCAAGAATGCTGGGTGAAATGAGCGGCATGTCCTCCGCCGAATGCGACATGCTGCTGATTTCCGGATACCTGCATGATCTTGGGAAGATCACCATTAACAATGAAATTCTGGAAAAGCCAGGCCGGCTCGATGCCCGGGAATATCAAATTATACGCTCCCACACCTTTTACACCTACTGGCTGCTGTCCCAGGTGCAGGGTTTTGAAACCATTGCCGAGTGGGCGGCCTTCCACCATGAAAAGCTCAATGGGAACGGCTATCCCTTCCATCTTGCGGAAAAGGCCCTCCCTTACGGGGCCCGGATCATGGCCGTGGCGGACATTTTTACAGCCATCACGGAAAAGCGGCCCTACAGGGAAGGCATGACCAAAGAGCAGACCGTTCATACCATGAAGACCTTGGTGGACAACGGCACCATCAGCCGGGAGATCGTAGAAATGCTTGTGGATCATTATGATCTGTTTATAAACGTTCGGGAGGAAAGCGAAAAGCGGGCGCATGAAGCGTATGAAGAGTTTTTCCGCCTGTCGGAAGAGGTATGTCCGGCATAAGGCGGCTATGCCGCGTTACTTCCCCGCATCATTGGCCGGCAGTGCAAGCTGCCGCATAGCTACTCATCTGGTCACCTCCGCCCTGGCCTGTTTCAGAGAGAGCCTTGCGCATTTGCCTTTTAGCTTCAGACAATCATTCAAATGTCCCATCTGATGCCGGGTGATAGGCATTAAAAGGATTCCCGCCACGTTCTTATTACCCCAGAAATCCAGAAGCCATACAGAATCCGGGTGGGCCGTCACGCCGCCTTCCGTCTGAATGCGGGCAACCTGCTCCCCGGAAAACCTCCTTTGAAGATCATCCGGTACAAGCCCGGCAATGACATCCCTGGTGCGCCTGCCCACCGCATCACGGTAGCTTATAAGCGCCTGCCTGTCCACCTCGCCGCTGAAGGCCAGTATTTCCCCGTCCGTCATGGCGTTGCCTGTGTCCCGTACGGCGGTGTGAAGCCTTAACAGCCAGGAAGCGTCCAGCACCTGGTTGGCGTTCGCTATCAGAAGGTTGCAGGTCAAATCCTCGATTCGGGTGATGTGCCAGATATTCCATGCCACCGTCACGTCTTCAGCCGTCGGCATGGTTCGAAAGGCATCATCCGTCAGGTTGTCCCATATTTCGTCCATCAGCGTGGCTGTCCTATGGCCGGATACTTCTCCGGTATGCAGCAGCCCATGCATTTCCCCCAGGAGCGCTTTTGCCTCGCCAAAGCTTTCCCTTTGTTTTAGCAGTTCCCGAAGCCGCGCCTGAAGGGGATTCCACTGCCTGCCAACAGAAAACATATTTGTTGTCTCCTTTTCGGTGCAGCATAGTAATTTCCGATATACGCATTGTAGCACCGCAAGCAGATTTTTTCAAAAAAAGTTCGTTAAAGTATTGACACTGCCTTCCTCTTGTCATATACTTAGCTACGTTAGTAATTAACCGCTTAACTGAGGTGGTGATACCATGAAGCTGGACACTGCCAGCGATCTGCCCATTTATTTGCAAATCACCGCGGAAATGGAGGATGCCATCTTCACAGGCGCCTTCCCGGAGGAAGCGCAGGTTCCCTCCACCACAGAGATATCCGCCTTATTGCAGGTCAATCCCGCCACGGTGCTAAAGGGCATGAACCTGCTGGTGGATGAGGGCCTTCTGTACAAGAAGAGGGGGCTGGGGCTGTTCGTTAAGGAGGGTGCGGCAGACATGATACGAAAAAAGCGAAGGCAGCAGTTTTACGAAAAATATGTTGTCAGCCTGATAAGGGAAGCACGCAAGCTTAAGCTTACGCAGGAAGAAATCATGGCGTGGATGGAAAGGGGTTTTGCGCAATGAACGGCCTTGAGGTCAAACACATTTCAAAAACGTTCGGCCAGGTAACCGCCCTGGACGACGTTTCCATCAACCTGGAAAACGGAAAGATCTACGGCCTTTTGGGCCGGAACGGCGCGGGCAAGTCAACGCTGCTCAATGTCATTACCAACCGCATCTTCCCCGATTCCGGCGAGGTGCTGGTAGGCGGGATTCCCGCCTGTGAAAATGACGCGGCCCTGCAGCAGATGTATATGATGAGCGAAAAGGGCTATTATCCGGACACAATGCGGGTGAATGACGCCTTCAAATGTACGGAGGCTTTTTACGGCGGCTTTGACCGCGAATTTGCGAAAAAGCTGTGCGACCTGTTCGGGCTGAACCCGAAAAAAAAGATCAAGGAGCTGTCCACAGGCTACGGCTCCATTTTCAAGCTGATTGCCGCGTTGAGCGTTTCCGTGCCCTTTGTGCTGCTGGATGAGCCGGTGCTGGGCCTGGACGCCAACCATCGGGAACTGCTCTACAAGGTGCTTATGGAAACATACGCGGAAAGGCCACGCACCATCGTCATATCTACCCACCTGATCGAGGAAGTCTCCGGGCTGATCGAAGAAGTGGTCATCATAAAAAAGGGGCGGATCATACGCCAACAGCCCACAGAGGAGCTGCTGGCCATGGGTTATACCGTATCCGGCCCCGCCGCCAAGGTGGACGAATATGTAAGCGGCAAGGAGCTGCTGGGAGAAGACACGCTGGGCGGGCTGAAAACCGTCTACCTGATGGGGCAGCCAACAGGGGATTCCTTGCCGGAATATCTGCAAATCGGCAAGATGGACCTGCAAAAGCTGTTTATCCGGCTGACCAACGAATGAGGGGGCAATCGAAATGAAATTGAAAGCTGCCATCCGGTATTACCTGAATGATTTCAAAAAGCCCGTCATCGTCTTCTATGGCGCTTTGACGGTGCTGTTCTTCCTGCAGATATTCATCGCCGCCCTCATGAAAAGGAGCTCCGCTTCCTCCAGCGGCGTGGAATTCGCCTCCATCGTCTTCCTGTTTGTAGCGGGGCTGAATGGCTTCAAAGCACAGTTCCGCCTGTTTTTGCAAAACGGCCTGTCCCGCAGGACACTGTTCACAGGCTTTGTGACGGGCCTTTTCATTCTGGCTGCCGCCATGACGCTGATTGACCTTGCCTTGAGCTGGGCCAGGGGGTTGCTCATCCCCTATTCGTCCCTGTATATGGACCGGTTTGGCAGCCTGTATAAAGATGGCAGAAATGTTGCTGCGGTGGCCGACGAGCTTTTATGGAGTTTTCTTTCCTATGTAACGGCGGGCATGACGGGCTTTTTGATCACCAGCCTGTATTACCGCATGAGCAAGGCTTTGAAGCTGACTGTTTCCATTGGCGTTCCCGCACTGGTTTTCATCATCATCCCCCTCATTGACGGGCTGTACACCAACGGAGCCATCACCGCCTTTTTCATCAACCTGATCGCCTTCGCCTTCGGATACGGCATATCCTTCAACATGTCCAATGGATTCATAGGCGGTCTGATGCAGGAATTTACCAGTTGGGAAAGCGGCATCCCCTTGTTTCCCTACCGGGCCGTGCTATTCAGCATACTCTGTACCGCCGTAACGGGAACACTGAGCTATTTTCTGATCCGCAAGGCCACGGTCAAGGATTGAGGCCGGCTTGGAAATGCCATGCAATTTCCGTTTATCCTTTGCAACAATTCAATATTTCTGCTACAATGCGTTGTGTTCGTTTCCATGAGAAACGGCACGACGCATTTTTTTTGCGGAAGGATGTACATATGAGCCGGTTCGAAACCAATCTGACGGAAGGAAGTGTGCTGCGGGGGCTTATCCGTTTTTCCATGCCCTTTTTGCTGTCCAACATTGTGCAATCACTGTACAATGTGGCGGACATGTGGGTGGTTGGAAATTTCAGCGGCACATATAGCGTATCGGGCGTTAATATCGGCGGTCAGGTGACCTTTATACTCACCAACCTGATTATGGGGCTGTGCACGGGCGGCACGGTGCTCATTGCCCAATATGTGGGCAGCGGCAACCGGGAGAGACTTAAAAAAACCGTTTCCACGCTGTTTACGGGGCTGACGGCGGCGGCCGTGATTATTACAGTGGTCATGCTGCTATTAAAAAACGATGTGCTGCGCCTTTTAAGCACACCTGAGGAGTCTTTCTCGGAGGCCAGCAATTATTTGTTTGTAACGGTGCTGGGTATTGTTTTCATCTTTGGCTACAACGCGCTGAGCGCTGTTTTGAGGGGCATGGGCGACAGCAAGCGGCCGCTGGTGTTTGTAACCATTGCCTGCATCACCAATGTCGTGCTGGATGTCCTCTTTGTGGGGCCGCTGCACATGGGCGCGCTGGGCGCGGCCATCGCCACAGTCATCTCCCAGGGGCTGTCGCTTACGCTGTGTATCCTTTATTTGAAGCGCAACAATTTTCTGTTCAATTTCAAGCTAAGCTCCTTCCGCATCGACAGGACGCAGCTTTCCGCCATACTGAAAATCGGCACGCCATCCGCCATACAGAATACCGTTGTCAGCATGTCCTTTCTGTTCATAACGGCGCTGGTGAACATCATCGGTGGTGTGACGGCCTCGGCAGCTGTGGGTGTGGTGGGCAAATTCAACAGCTTTGCCATTCTTCCAGCCATAGGCATGAGCGCGGCGATATCCACCATGGCGGCACAAAACATAGGCGCCGGCAAGTGGGACAGGGCATTGAAATCCGCCAAGATCGGCATGGTCATCACCGCCGGCTTCAGCCTTTTCGCCTTTGCCATTGCGCAGCTTTTTCCGGACGCCATCATAGGCCTTTTTGACACGAATCCCAAGACCATAGCCGACGGTGTCGCCTATATGCGCTCCTTCAGCTTTGATTATCTGATCGTGCCCTTTGTGTTTTGCCTGAACGGCCTGTACATCGGCGCGGGGCACACAACGTTTTCCTTGTTCACAGGCACGCTTTCCTCCCTGTTTGCAAAGATTCCGGCCTCCTATCTATTTGGTAAAACGTTGGGCTGGGGG
>JAEWNM010000308.1 GCA_023392755.1 Bacillota bacterium | reverse complement strand
GGGCTATATCGCTGCGGAATACCCAGGGATGGCCGCTTAAAACACGCGACTCCCTGCCTGGATTTAAAATCGCCGATGCCATAGGTCCCTCCTTGATGATATGAGCTCATTATAGCAGGAACGCGTTTTCATGTACAGAAGCTGCCTCTGCCATAAAACAGGGTTTTTGCGTGATGGCGGACGATTGACAATACGGCGGCTGTACTGATATACTGGCTCAAGGATATCCAAAGAATGCCATGCATGCCTTTCCCATAACGGCCAGGATGGTTGAGGAGGCGTTTCCTTGCGCACTTTTGTACTGAGGATGATACTGCTGGTTGTACTGCTGGCTGCTGTTTTGTTTGCCGTTCCTTCAGGCTCGCTGCTTGCAAACGCCTACGCCATGGAGCTGGGCGGTGAGGGGATTGTGCCCCTGCCCATCGACCTGACGCCGGGCTATGCGCCCGATAAAGCCTGTTACCTTACGGATGGCACGGGGTACGAAGACGCGTCCCTTCAGGTGCACATCGAAACAATTCAGGCATACGAGACAACGATACAGGTGATCCGCGTGAATATTGCGGACCCGTCGCAAATACGCACAGCCATGTCCGCAAAATACGGACATACAGCCACCAATGCGGGGTCTACCATCGCGAGAAGAAATAACGCGGTGCTGGCCATAAACGGTGATTTTTACAGCTATCATAACAGGGGATATCTTGTCCGGCAGGGAAAGCTGTACAGAAACAGGCCTGACGGCAGTTTTGATACGCTGATCATTGATGACCGAGGCGATTTTCATATCATTCCCAAAGCGACAAGCGATTTGCTGGCATCGTTTCAGGGCGTGATGATTAACACCTTCAACTTCGGTCCCGGCCTGGTGATCGACGGTAAAATGGTGGAGAGCTTTGAGGAAAACGATTCTACCGTTCCAACCAAAAGAACCCAGCGGGTTTGTATTGGACAGACCGGCCCGCTTTCCTACGTATGCATTGCTACGGAAGGCCCTGAAAACAAGGGTTCACAAGGTCTTATATTGACCGAAATCGCACAGCTGGCCTATGATTACGGCTGCATCAACGCTTATAATCTGGATGGGGGAAGCTCTTCCACCGTGGTGCTGAACAATAAAAAGATCAACGCCCTGAGCTCAGGCAAGACAAGGTCCATCTGCGACATTCTCTATTTTGCCACGGCCATACCGGCCAAATAGGAGGCGCGGCTTATGACGGATCAATTGCCTGCCGCTATACTGTTTGGCATTCCCGTATACGCTTACAGCATTTTTTTGTGTTTTTCCATCGCCGCAGGAATTGCTTTGATGGCGCTCTGCCAGAAAAAGCGCGGCATGCCACGCGATACCGCGCTGCGCTACAGCCTGTGGGCGATTCCGATGTGCGTATTGGGTGCCAGGCTATTTTACTGCCTGGTACGGTGGGACTTTGTATTTTACGAGCAGGGATGGGCATTCATTTTTTCCCTTTGGAAGGGCGGCTTCGCATTGTACGGTGCTTTGCTGGGCGGCCTGCTGGCCGCAATGGCATTCTCCAGAGCAGCGTCTGTCAAAGCGGGGGATGTGCTGGATTGCGCAGCGCCCGGTGCAGCGCTGGTGATTGCGGGGGCCCGCTTTTCCGAGGCGCTGACCACACAGGGAATAGGCAGGCTTGTGGAGGCGGAAGGGCTGCAGCACTTTCCCTTTGCGGTGCCAAGCATGTACGGCGATTTTGTCATGCCCGTCTTTTTCTATGAAGGCATCACAGCCTTGGTCATATGTGCAATAACCTATAGCCGCATAAGAAGTATAAACGAAAAGCCCGGCGATGCCGCGCTTTTGTTTCTGCTGCTGTTTGGCGCATCCCAGGTTATTTTTGAAAGCCTTCGGGAAGATGATTTCCTTCGCTGGGGGTTTGTTAGGGTTTCCCAAATGATGAGCATGGGCCTTGTATTGGCCGTCGCGGTTCTCTTCGGTGTGCGGGCAATGGCCGGGAAAACGTCAAAGCTGCATGCGGCGGCAGGATTTATTATGCTGGCATTAGGTGTCGGGCTGTGCGTGCTTATTGAGTTTGCCTTGGATAAATCACCGGTTCCGAATGTGTATCTGTACACCGCCATGGCCATAATCATGAGCCTTATGACAGGAATCGCCCTGGTATTTAAAAGGGCGGGAAGAGAAAAAAAGCAAAATGCGTCAGGGGACCTGGCCGGCATCTGATATGGACAGTACGAAGGGATCATCCCTGACACCGGACCCTGATGAGATTTCCATCTTTTGCAGATCCAGAAGGCAGGATATGCGCAAACCCACATCCGCTCTGGTATACCCTGCAAAGCTCAGGTGGCCGTTATAACCCACCAGCTGCATCTGATAGCCCTCGGGGCCGCGAACGGTGCTTGTCCAATAGCCGCTGGTGCCAATACGATCCTGGTAAACGCCCTGTTCAAGCGCGTATGCCGTCGGCTTGCATTGGCGCTTTTTTTGTACGCCGAATACGGATGCCGTAAAGCCGTATTCAGATTTCAGAAACTCCTGGCGTGACAGAAAAAAAACCTGTCCTCGGGGCGTATTGACAACAGCGGCTTGTTCCTCGGCTGTAAAAAGCATATCACGCATAGTCGTATTCAGCCAGGGATACAAGTCGCTTTCCTCAAACGCCGCAATCCGGCGGTAAGAGCGGTCGGCTATCACTTCGGGATCGGATTCGAATATAACCTGTTTGGCATCGAGCACATATTCTGAAATGAGCAGTGCCTGACCCGCATCGCAGTTGAGCACGCGCCAGACAACAGGCAAAACCGTGCCGTCAGCCAGTTGGGGATACCGTCCAAAGCTTGCGTATTCATATTTCCGTGCATGTTTCCATCCATGCAGGGCGGCTTCGCCAAAAGCTTCCCCTGCATGAAACAGGCCTGCTGCCAGAAGAAGTACCAAAACCAGTCTGCGCATGACACCATATACCCCTTTCCGACGGCTCCAAACGTACTTTTCCATTATATGCGGCGTATACGGGGCTGTCAATCTTCGCCAGGCTCCTTCGGCAAAGATTGAAGCGGCACCAACTTTTCATTGCTATTTCGACATGAACGCTGTATGCTTA
Source organism: Bacillota bacterium (assembly GCA_023392755.1). Taxonomy (GTDB): domain Bacteria; phylum Bacillota; class Clostridia; order Christensenellales; family Aristaeellaceae; genus JAEWAH01. Next base: position 5,712 of record JAEWNM010000308.1, on the reverse strand, counting down.
AAATGGTATCCAGCATCATACATACATGAGGGAGTGCCGTTATGCGTTTTACAATGCCGGTTTACCATGCGCCGGATTTTTCATCCGACCGGTTTGTGCATTCACCCAATGCCGCCCTGGCACCCGCGCCCATGGACGGCGTGGCGCCGGATCATTACCATGCGACCACCATCTTTCCGGAATATTTCAAAATCGGCGGCAGGTGGCTGCTGGCAAAGCAATCCCGTATGGATTGCGTGGCCGTGGTGCAGCCGGACGGCACCGTTGCCATACGGGAATTCCGCCGCCTTATGGCGGGGGAGCTGGTGGTGGTGGGGCGTGTGGAAAACGGAAGCGAAGGAATATACGTACATCCAGACGGTTTCGGGCGGGAAGGGGATACGGCGGAAGCCTTTGCTTTCCGTACCAACCGATCCAGGGAAACGTCCTATTCGCGGGATTACGACCAGCTTTACCAGCGGCTTGAATATGAGCGGGAGCACGGATTTATACTGTGGGTGCTGGGGCCGGCGTGCTCCTTTGATTCGGATGCCAGGGACGCCATGGCGACGCTGATCCGGCAGGGATATGTGCACGGACTGCAGGCGGGCAACGCGCTTGCCACCCATGACCTGGAGGGCGGGCTATTCCGCACCGCGCTGGGGCAGGATATCTATACCCAGGAATCCATATCAGGCGGCCATTATCACCATATCGATGTGATCAACAAGGTGCGCCGCTGCGGCTCCATTCCCAAATTCATGGAGGAATACCGTATCCATGACGGCATTATGCATGCCTGCGTTCAAAAGAACATTCCTTTTGTGCTTACAGGCTCCATCCGGGACGACGGTCCACTCCCGGAGGTGGTGGCGGATGTATACAAGGGACAGGACGCCATGCGTGAACTGGTAACGAAAGCCACCACCGTCATATGCATGGCTACACAGCTGCACACCATCGCCATAGGAAACATGACGCCCTCCTTTTGCATAAAGGAGGACGCCATAAGGCCCGTATTCTTTTATACCGTGGATATATCGGAGTTTGCCGTCAACAAGCTTCGGGACAGGGGAAGCCTGTCCGTGGTAAGCTTCATAGCCAATGCCCAAGACTTCTTGGTGCATGTTATGCGTGGGATCGGGAAGGAAAAATAAACTTGGAGTCCGCAGGCTCAATTATTTGCTCTTCAGCGACAGCTTGTTTTCCGTCCCCTTCAATAGGCGTCCGATATTGGCACGGTGTCTGTATATGCACAGCGCGGCTACGGCAACGGCCCAGACGCAGACAAATAAATTGCCCCAGTTGAAAAGGATTACCAGCAACGCAAACAGCGCCAGCATGGCCATGCTGCCCAGGGAAATATATTTTGTCAGCGCTACCAGCGCAAAGAAGAACAAAAGGGATATCAAGCCGTAGACGGGGAACACATACAGCATAACCGCTACAGAGCTGGCAACGCCTTTTCCGCCTTTGAACTGGTGATACACGGGCCAGTTGTGGCCGATGATCCCGGCAAGGCCGCCCACCATGGCACCATACTGTCCGATCAGCAGGCTGCCGATAACCATGGCCAGCAGCACTTTGATGAAATCGCCAACAAAGGTGATGGCGGCAGGCTTTTTGCCCAATACCCTCAGCACGTTGGTGGCGCCTGTGCTCTTACTGCCTTCCTGACGAAGATCCACATGGGAACTTTTCTTGGCTACGATCAGCCCGGTGGAAACGGAACCCAGAAGGTATCCTGCCACCGCCGCCGCAGTATAGGAAAGAATCTGGTTCATTAATGATTCTCCTTTTGCTTTTCACGCAGTATGAAGCGCAGGGGCGTTCCCTCAAAACCGAATGTTTTGCGGAAATGGTTTTCCAGATACCGCTGATAAGCAAAATGCATCAGCTTTTCATCGTTTACAAACAACACGAAGGCAGGCGGGCAAACGGCCTGCTGAGTGGCGTAGTAGATTTTCAACCTGCGGCCGCCGGTGGCTGGCGGCTGCAATGAGCCTTGCGCATCCGCAAGCACGTCGTTGAGCAATCCAGTAGGTATACGCTTGGTACACTGCGCCCATACCTTGTCCACCCACTCCAGCACCGTATGCACGCGCTGGCCCGTTAAGGCGGAGAGGAACAGAATGGGCGCGTAATCCATGAACTTCAGCGCTTCCATTACTTCCTTGCGGTAGGCTTCCAGCGTGCCGGTATCCTTTTCCACCGCGTCCCACTTATTGACGACGATGACGGCACCCTTGCCTTCCTCATGCACCATGCCCGCGATCTTCGTATCCTGCTCCGTCACACCGTCGTTGGCGTCAATCAGGATCAGGGCCACATCGCAGCGGCGGATGGCGGCAATGCTCCGCAGAACGCTGTAGCGCTCCAGCGTGTCTTCTTCAATAGACCGTTTGCGGCGCATGCCGGCTGTATCAATGACATTGTATTCCGTGCCGTCCTTGCCGGTAAAGCGGGTGTCTATGGCATCCCTTGTGGTGCCGGGTATGTCGGAAACCATGGTGCGCTCCTGGTTGAGAAGCTTGTTCACCAGCGAGCTTTTGCCCACATTGGGCCGCCCCACCACAGCCAGTTGCAAAACATGCTCCGCTTCATCCTGCTCATTCGAGTCCGGCGGTGGAAGCTGCTTTACGATTTGCTCCAACAGGTCGCCCAGCCCCAGCATATTGGTGCTGGAAATGCCGATGGGGTCACCCAGGCCCAGCTCGTAATACTCATAAAGAACATCGTCCATGCCGGAATAATCCAGCTTGTTTACCACCAGCAAAAGTGGCTTGTGCGTTTTGCGCAGAAGCCGCGCCACCTCCCCGTCGTCGGGCGTCAGGCCGGCTCTGGCGTCTACAAAAAAGCAGATTACGTCGGCCATCTCCATGGCAATCTGGGCCTGGTGGCGCATTTGGGAAAGCAGCACATCCTCGCTGTGGGGGTCGATGCCGCCCGTGTCGATGAGCGTGAACCTGCGGCCCATCCAGTCCACATCCGCGTAGATACGGTCCCTGGTCACGCCGGGGACATCCTCCACGATGGATATGCGCCTGCCTGATATTTTGTTGAAAAATGTGGACTTGCCCACATTGGGACGGCCTACAATGGCGACCAGGGGTTTTGGCATCGATTTATTCCTCCGGATCGGTGGTGATACCGTGCAAGGCGCGGTAGAAGGTTTTCCCGCTGTTGGGAATCACATGCAGCGGTGCGGGGAGGGCTTTTCTGACATCATCCAGTGAAAGACCGTCCAAAAACAGGTCGCCCTCCGCCCGGAGCATAGCGGCGCAAATCAGAATCCGGTCTGTTTCCACATTTTGAAGCTGCTTTATCAGATCCTGGCCGGTGATAAGACCGGTAACTGTAATGGTATGCCCAAAAAAATCATTGCGGATGGGCCGGATATCCACTTCGACCTGGGGCGGCGCAAACCTGTCGGCCAATTCCTTCAGAAACGGCGCAACGGAAACGCCGCAGGCGATGGTAATCCGTTTGGGCAGGTCTTGGGGCAGGGGCAGCTCTTCCGCCGCCTGTTCCACATCGCTGATGAACAGACGCAAAAGGCCAACACCGTTTTCAATTTGAGGAAAATCCTCATACGCCTCTTCATCAGGGAGCGGAAGGCCGCTTAGGCAGTACAGCTCATCCGCCGCAAAGACGAAGGCGGTGCCGTACTTTTCAAGAAATTGCTGCTGGAGCGGCTTGATTTTTGCAATCAGTTCGGCTGCCGTTTCCTTTGTATAAGGGGTGAGGGGGGATAGATTGTCCCGGTGGGAGGTAAGCCCCACAGGCACAAGGGCGGCTGAGCATGCGGCGGGATGGAGGGAAAGCAGGTCATGGAGCGTTTTTTCCAGTACCGGCCCATCGTTGATACCGGGGCACAGCACGATCTGGCAATGAAACCGGATGCCGGCGTTTGCCAGGCGCTTTAGGTGCTCCATGATTTTGTCGGCGCCTGGGTTTTTCATCATCTGCCTGCGTACCTGCCCGTTTGTGGCATGAACGGAAATGTAAAGCGGGCTGGCGTGGCGGCGTATGATCCTGTCCATCTCGCTCTCCGAGACGTTGGTAAGGGTGATGTAGTTGCCCATCATCAGCGACAGACGCCAGTCGTCATCCTTTACATAGAGCGTTTCCCGCAGGCTGGGTGGCATTTGATCTATGAAGCAGAAGACGCAGTGGTTCCGGCAGCTCCGGGGCCGGCTTAGCAGTGTATCCTCCAGCTGTATGCCCAGCGGCTCGTATTCATCCTTCTGGATGGTGACAAGCGCGTTTTCGCCGTTTTTTTTGACGACATCCAGAATTAGTATACTGTTGGCGGATAGCGCCTGATAATCAATCTGATCGATTACATCCTCCCCGTTGATTCTCAACAGGCGGTCACCCGGCCGGATGCCGCTGGCATACGCGGCGCTGCCCTGCTTGACGGCTGTGATAGTGTGCGGCAACGCCCAATCCTCCTTCAGTCCGCATTAAGGCATATAAATGCAGGATACATTATCAGCCATTCCCCTGGAAATGTCAAGCAAGGGCGAAGCGGCATACACAAAACATTCACATTACCTTCATTTTTCCACAACATGGCCGCATTATACTGCAACTGTTTCCATCTCATCCACACGCAAGGAGGTTCCCATGAAAAAGGCCTTGAAAACCATACTGAAAGTGCTTGTGATCTGCGCTGTCCTCGGTGGTCTCGGCTATGGTGGATACAGCTTTTACATGAGCAGGCAGACCGCCCCCGCGGCGGAGGCATCATCCTATGTCACAGTTCAAATCGGTACCGGAAACCTGGAAAAGTCGGTAACGGGAACGGGAACGCTGAGCATTTCCAAAACGCAGGACGTGACCGCGCGCTTTCCTATTGTTGTAACCGGCGTGCGTGTATCCACCGGAGAACAGGTCAAGGCCGGAGACCCGCTGATGGATGTGGATACAGGCGCTTTGAGCACAGCCATTGCTGCGTTGGAAACCGACCTTGGCACCGCGGAGGACTCCCTTTCACAGACTGTCCGCGCCCATGAGGACGACACGACGCTGTCCATTGGCGCGGCGGGCCGTGTAAAAGTCATCTATGGCTCAGTGGGCGACCTGGCGCAGGATGTGATGGAGCAAAGCGGCGCTTTGATGCTTTTGTCCATGGACGGCAAAATGAAGGTGTCCATCGCGACATCGGAGCTGACTGTCGGCCAAACCGTTTCGGTGTTGGACAGCCAGACAAAATACACCGGAACCGTGGAGAATGTGAAGGATGGCATGGCCACCGTAACCTTCAGCGACGTGAAAACGCCTGAAGGGGCCGATGTGCAGGTAGTGCGCAACAGCGTGATACTGGGCAGCGGAAAGGCACAGATCAACATGCCGTTTTTGTACACCACTACCGCGCAGGGGCGGATATCAAAGGTGTATCAAAACGCCAATTCAAAGGTGTCACGGGGCTCCTCCTTGTTTTTTCTGACCCAGGTGCCCGTTTCCGGCGAATATGAAACGCTGGTCAGGCAGCGGGACGACATACTTCAAAAGCTGAAGGAAGCAAAAGCGGTGCTTGCATCGGGCACCATAGTTTCGCCCATTGACGGCATTGTTTCTACAGTGACTGCCGCCTCCGCCGCCGAAACGGCCGCGAGCACCGCATTGGCCACGCTGTATGCCGGCGATGCCATGCAGATGGTAGTGAGCGTGGATGAACTGGATATCATCAACGTCAAGGTAGGGCAGGAAGTGACCATTGCCATGGAC
>JAEWNM010000283.1 GCA_023392755.1 Bacillota bacterium | reverse complement strand
GTATTCGTGCACGGCGGCCTCCGCCGTGCCCCCCGCATCCGGCGTGATGCCGATGACAAAGGGGAATGGCCGCACCTCCCGAAAGTTCCACCGGGCTGTGCTGGAAAAGCCGCCGGATATGCCTTTGAATAAAAGCTTTCCCATGAAGTTGATGCCTATCTCCAGCTCGTTTTCGCTGCGGATATCGGCACCCTCATGCATCTCCGGCTCATAAAACACGCGAAGGCTTATGCCTGTCAGCCGGATGCGCAAAACCTGCGGCCCATCGTAGGCAAACTCGGCCTTGCCGCCCTCCGCGTAAACCGTAAGCTTGGCCTCATCGGCTTCATAGAGGAAGGGAAGCTCCTTATCATTTTTCATAAATGCCATGCGCATCAGGTTGGGGCGTGAAATAATCGTTTTTTCCGACCGGCAGTGTGTAAAGTAAAGCTGCCCGTCCTTGGGGTTTTGGTAAACGGATAAAAAGGCCCCCGCACGGGAAAAGGGTACGCTTTTCAAATCAAATTGCCGGTTTGTTCCGAAAAGGATCATATCATCGCCTCCCTTTTTCCGCGTTGTAAAGCAGGCTGCCCAGCACAAGGAACACCGCCGCGCCCCAGGAGCCGTATCCGCCCGGCGCGGGCCTTGCGCCGCGCGGCTTCAATACGGGCTTTGCGCCCGTTGGCCTGGGGTCCTTTTGCGGCGGGCTCATCATAATGGTTTGCGGGCCGGTTTCCAGCGCCCGCTCGCACCAGTTGCGGGCATTGGCAAGGGCCACCTCTTCCTGCCCGGCCGTGTACAGCCCGACAGTCATCATCAGCTGTACGGGCGCCAGGAGCGTGCCCAGCATAAACGAGCCGTATGTCACATCGTAATAGGGGCTTTGCAGGCTTTCGGAGGCAAACCCCGCCGGCATGAAAAATCGCTCAGGATCGCCCACAGCCTTCCCAATCTTTGTGGCAATCTCGGGCGGAAGCCGCCTGCCCAGTATAATGGGCTGATATACGGCAATGCTTTCTTCGTCCACGATTTCACCCGTATCGGCCTTGAAGCAAACAAATTTCTCGCCATTCCAGAAGGTTTTGAGCATTTTGTCAAGCATGGCTTTAGAGCGATTGAGCCAGGTCTCGGATTCCTTTTCTTTGCCTAGCCGCAGGGCAAGCTTTCCGCACCCCTCCATAAGCAGTACGAGGAAGGCGGCAATGTCCGGGGTAGCGACGGGCATCCCCTTGGAAAAGATGGAGGCGTCGTCCCAGCCGGATTCGTCTCCGTGGACATAGGCCGCCAGGCCGTCGTGATCCCTGTCGCGGAACGCCAGCCAGTAGTCCGCCCAGCGGCACATGGGTGCATACAGCTTTTCGCAGTGGGCAGCAGATAGGGCGTCAAGCCCCACCCGGTCCAGGATATAGCTCAGCGCAAAGCCCTGGAAGGGCGGCTTGGGCGCCAGCATCGTCACATACCGGTCGCTGGCGCTGTCGGGCAGCATGCCGTATTCATCCTGCAGGGTGAACATGGCGTACAGCAGATCGACAGCGGTGTCCAGGTCTTGCCACAAGGCCATGGCGTGGTAGCTTTGATGCCAGCCCATGGCGCGCATTAGCGGTCCAGTGCGCAGGAAATAAATCATGGGCACGGTGAGCATGGTCTTGGGCGCAAGGTAGCAGATCCATATGACATAGATGGCAAAAAGCCGTACGTGTTCATAGTGCGCGGGCACAGGCTCGTATTTTTTGCACCACGCATCAAAATCGGCCCGGTTTTCCTTGACGCACTCGTCAAAGCCGTTCAGCTTTCTGGGCCGCTCCACCGTGGACAGGGCATATTGGATATATCCGGACAGGTTTCCATCTTCGCCGGGCGACCACGTTATTTCCGTGTCTTCGGGCTTGATGGCCAGCACGTTCCAGCGGCCGTTGCTGCTTTGCGTTCCGGCGGTCGGCTCAAACAAAAACGCGCCAATGGTGGGGAAAGCCGCGTATACCGTGCCGTCGAGCCTGTCAAGAAATTGCTCATGTGGCTCCAGGCGGATAAAGAAGCGCAGCCCAAGCCCGCCTGTGCCGCGAAACAGCAGGCGCTCGTACCCGTCAAAACAGATTTCCATTCTGCCGCCCGCCGCTTCAATGCTCAAAAGGCCGGGGTTTGCCGTGTATGTGTAAGGGACCGCCTCACCGCGGAAGGTCGGTTCCAGTTCGATAAGGTTTGGACGGGAGGAGCCGTCTGTGACGGAATTTGTATAGGAGATAAAGAACACCTTTTTGGCGTTGTCGTCCGCCGTCTGATAGCCGTTGAGCAGCATAAGCCGCGACAGCCTTCGGCTGAACGGAACTTCGCCAAGGTCAAGGTCTTCAATCGATACCTTCAAAAGAACCCCTCCTTGCTATTCGCTTGTATATATACAAATTGTACAGTTGTTCCTCATGACATGCGCCATGGAAATTTGGTTATTGCGTACATATTTTTGCGGTCGTTTATGCTTGCTGCTCCTGGCCTGACTGTGCCGGCGCAGCGGTGCCCCCCGCGCGTACCAAGGCATGTATGTGCCTGAAAAACGACAGGGACATAAGGACGGCGATCAATGTGGTAAGTATATCAGCAACGGGCTGGGCAAACACAAAGCCTTGCAGGCCAAAGTGCCTGGGCAGCGTATACAGCAGGGGAATATAGAACAGGCATTGGCGCCCCAGGGTAATAATCATGGCGTTTACAGATTTGCCAAGCGCCTGAAAGGTGACCATCAGGGATAGCTGTATCCCCACAAAGGGCATGGCGAAAACCAGCGCGTTAAGCAGCATGTTCCCGGCTTCCACAGTTTTGGGGTCGTTGATGAACAGGCGGATCAGCTGCTCCCCGAAGAAATGGAAGATGAGCGCGAAGGTGCATGCAAGCGCTGTGGCAAACAGGGCCGTGGCCTTGAAACCGCTGAGCAGGCGCTTGTACCTTTTTGCACCATAGTTGTATCCGGCAAAGGGCTGGTAGCCCATGGTCAAACCCATCAGCAGCATCAGGCACAAGCTGCCCACCCGCATGTATACGCCAATGCCAGCTACCAATGCATCGCTGAAGCTGGATGCCACGATGTTGCTCAATACCATGGAGCCGCTCATTACAACCTGGGATAGCGCGGCCGGCGCGCCAATCTTCAGCGTTTCGCCGTATATGAGCCTGGAAGGTTTGAAGTTTTTGAAGGATATGGACAGCATTGAGCCGCCGAAGAGAAGGTGGAAGCAATAGTAGGCAAGCGAGCAGACTGCGCCGATAATTGTGGCCCAGGCCGCCCCGGCGGCATTCATATGCAGATGCAATATGAAGATGGGGTCCAGTATGATGTTGACGACAACGCCGATGGACATGCCGATGGTGGCATGGAGCGTAGCGCCCTCGCTGCGCAGCTGGCCGGCCATTGCGATATTGAGTATCATGGGTATGCTGAACAGTGAAATGATGGAGAAATAGTCGCTGGCGGCTTCGAACGTGTCGGCGCTGGTGCCTATGCGCGCAAGCAGATCGTCCTTGAACAGTAAAAGGAATACCGTAATGGCGGCGCCCAGCAGCAGCGTTGTATAAAACGCGACGGAGCTGGTGTGCCGGGCGTCCTCCGTACGCTTTGCCCCCAACTGCCTGGATATCAGGCTGGCGGAACCGACGGCAAACATGTTGCCGATGCCCTGAATAACAAAAAACAGAGGCGATACCAGGGAAATGCCGGCGACGAGATATGGGTTGTTTGTTTGGCCAATGAAATAGGTGTCGGTCAGGTTATAAACCATTTGCACGGTCATGCCCAGCATGGTAGGCAGCGCAAGCCTTATGATGCTGCCTGCCACCGGGCCGTTTTCCATAAGGTCCAGCTTGTTTTTCATCCATTGCTCCTCCAAACGTGCTAGCGATGTGATCGGCATCCGCTTTTTTTCACTATAGGGGAAGCCGTGCTGCAATACAAGGCGGGCGAAACCCGCACAGGCTTCGATATTCTTCCCTGGCATCAATATTCTGCTGTAAATTTCATGATCCCGGCGCGAAACGGGAGGTAAGCAAAGGGGCTGCCCAACGGAGATGATTCTCCGCAAGGCAGCCCCGGAATGGTATCCAAATATATCCGCCGGGTTCAGCTCCCGCGCTTATTCCGCCATAAACAGGCGGATGTCGGAATCCACGTCGCCGATTCCGGCGATGCCGAACTTTTCCACCAGCACCTTTGCCACATTTGGCGACAGGAAGCTGGGCAGCGTGGGCCCGAGGTGGATATTCCTGACGCCCAGGTACAAAAGCGCCAGCAGCACGATTACGGCCTTTTGCTCATACCAGGCGATGTTGAAGGCGATGGGCAGCTTGTTGATATCGTCCAGGCGGAAAACCTCCTTGAGCTTGAGGGCAATTACGGCCAGCGAGTAGGAATCGTTGCACTGCCCGGCGTCCAGCACCCTTGGTATGCCGCCGATGTCGCCAAGGTCCAGCTTGTTGTAGCGGTATTTCGCACAGCCTGCCGTGAGGATCACGGTGTCCTTGGGCAGCCGTCTGGCAAACTCGGTATAATAGTCTCTTGACTTCATTCTGCCGTCGCAGCCCGCCATGACAAAAAACTTGCGGATGGCGCCAGATTTGACGGCCTCCACTATCTTGTCCGCCAGGGCCAGCACCTGGCTGTGGGCAAACCCGCCCACAATGGAACCTGTCTCAATCTCCTTTGGCGCGGGCAGCGTTTTGGCCAGGGCGATTATTTTGGAAAAGTCCTTTTTGCCCGAATCACCAGCAGGGATGTGGATGCATCCCGGATAGCCGGCGGCGTTGGTGGTGAAAATGCGCCGCTTGATTTCCTCGCTTCTCGGCGGCACGATGCAGTTGGTGGTGAAGAGGATTGGGCCATTAAAGCTTGCGAACTCCTCCGCCTGCTTCCACCAGGCGTTGCCATAATTGCCCACAAAATTCCCGTAACGCTTGAAGGCGGGGTAATAATGGGCGGGCAGCATCTCGCTGTGGGTATACACGTCCACCCCCGAACCCTCGGTTTGCTCAAGCAGCTGCTGCAAATCGGTCAGATCATGGCCGGAGACGAGGATGGCGGGATTGCCGCGCACGCCGATGTTGACCCTGGTGATTTCAGGGCTGCCAAACCGCTGCGTATTGGCTTCATCCAGCAGCGCCATGGCCTTAACGCCATATTCACCCGTTTTCAGCGTGAGCGCCGTCAGATCGCCGGCGGTAAGGCTGTCATCCAGCGTGGCAGACAGCGCCTCATAAACAAAGGCGTAAAGCGCAAAATCTTCCCTGCCAAGGTTCAGCGCATGCTCCATGTAGGCGGCCATTCCCTTCAGGCCGTATACAATCATCTCCCGAAGGGAGCGGGCATCCTCGTCCCTGGTGCTAAGAACGCCCACCAGGGCAGCCTTGTTCAGCATGTCCTCCTTGGAGTGTACTGCAAAGGTGGCCGCGTCCGGCAGGCCGGATAGGCCGGCGGGCAGCAACGCATCCCGCAGCGCAAGCATTTTCAGGATTTGCCCCTCCAGCGCGGCACCGTCGAAATTGGCGTTGGTAATAGTCATAAACAGGCTGTTAATCACCTGACGGTTGGTTTCAGGCATTTGGTCAACAGGCAGGCTTCCCCGCACCGCTACTGCGGCAACCCCTTTGAGCGTATAGACCAACAGGTCCTGCAGCTTGGCGACTTCCTCATTCTTTCCGCATACGCCCGATACGGTGCAGCCTGTTCCCTTGGCAGCCTCCTGGCACTGATAGCAAAACATGCCCATTCTCATTCCTCCGTTGCTTTTTTTGTGTTCCCGCCGCTGGGCGGCCGTTGCGGCGGGCCAACGGCGTGCCGCCTTTGCCGCACTGCCTCCCTGCGC
>JAEWNM010000191.1 GCA_023392755.1 Bacillota bacterium | reverse complement strand
TGTCAAAGCCTATGGATTCCAGAAAATGCTCCTGGGTAAAGCGCGTCTGGCCGAACTCCTCCCATTCCCGCTGGTTCTTTGCCAGCCACAGCGGGCGTGAAAGGTCCAGCTCCTTCAGCGCGTCCTGCAGCGCCTCCATGGGGTCGTCCCTTGTGCAGGGAACGGTGGCTTGCTTGATGATGCGGTGTCCATATATGATGCGGACCCACAGGCTGGATGATGGCAAAAGCATGTCCTCCTTGCGCGGTATGGTACCATTATGGGCCAAGCCACAAAAAAACGCAACAAGGGAATCGCTTGCGGGAGAAGCACGGCAGTGCTTTTCCCGCAAGCTTTCGTATTGCCATCCCACGCGAACCGCGATATAATAAAGAACAGATTTGTTTTTTGGGAGGAACGCGCCGGATGGAGATGACCTTCTGCCCCCTTTTCAGTGGCTCCAGCGGCAACGCGCTGTATGTGGCCTCGGAGCGGACACGGCTGCTTATTGATGCCGGCCTGCCCGGGAAAACGGTGGTGGACGCGCTTTGCCAAATCGGCGTCAATCCCGCCAGCCTTTCTGCCATTCTCATCACCCACGAGCATACTGACCATGTGCGCGGCGCGGGGATATTGAGCCGCAAATTCAACCTGCCCATATATGCCACGCCCGGCACCTGGTACGCCATGGAGCGGGCTATCGGCCCCGTCAGCCAGCGCAACCGCCGTGAGTTTTACCCGGATACCGATTTTTATGTGGATGAGATCGGCGTTACGCCATTTTTGATCCCCCATGACGCGGCGGAGCCTGTTGGCTACAGGTTAAGCCACAGCACCTTCAGCGTGGCCACCGCGACAGATATGGGCATCGTCCGCAAGAATGTGCTGGAACAGCTGGCCGGGGTGGACCTGTTGCTGCTGGAAAGCAATCACGATCCTGAAATGCTCCGCCAGAATCCGCATTATACGCAGGCATTGAAAAAGCGCATCCTTGGCAATAAAGGGCACCTGAGCAACGACGCCTGCGCTGAGGCGGTGCTTTCCTTGGCCGGGACGGGCGTGCGCCACGTGGTGCTGGGCCATTTGAGCAACGAAAACAACCTGCCGGAGCTGGCATACAGCACCACCTGCCAGGCGCTTTCCTGCGCGGGCCTTGTCTGCGGCCAGGATGTGACCGTGGACATGGCCTGGCGTGACCGGGTGGGCAATGTCTACATGATAAGGGACGGCAGGATGGAAAGGGCGCAGTGCTGTGTGTAATGCATCGGCATAAAAGCAAGGGGGAAAAAGGTTGTCCAGACTGGAGAAGACCACAGGCGCGCGCAGCGTGCTTCTGCTGTTGCTGATAACGGTGCTGCTTAGGATCGGCATTACCTTCGGGATTGATTTGCTGGCGGATATGGAAGCGCTCAATCAACCGGAAATCTATTATGCGTTCACCATGCTCCAGGAATTTATCATGTTTGGCATCCCGCTGTTTTTGTTCATATATCTGTTCCGTCCCCGGTACACGCCCATATTGAAAAAGCAAATGGCCTACCCGTCCCTGACCGCCGCCCTGCGCACGGTGCTGGCGGCCGTCATTGGCGCCTGGGCGCTGGAGCTGTATGTTTCTTTATGGTCGCTGCTGCTGGAGGCGCTCAAGATTCAACTATGGGTGCCGGACGTGGCTCTGCCCGGCAATGTCGCGCAAATCATACTGGCTGTGATGGCGGTAGGCATTACGCCGGCCATTTTGGAGGAGCTGCTCTTTCGTGGTGTGGTGCTGGAAGGCCTGAAAAAGGAGCTTTCTCAAAAGGCGGCATTATGGCTTACGGCTTTACTGTTCGCCTTCATGCACGGTTCCCTGATAGGGCTACCGGCACATATTGTCCTGGGGCTGGTCATCACCTTGCTGGCCATGCGGCAAAACAATCTGCAACTGCCCATGATCTATCATTTTTCCCATAACGCGGCCTCGCTGCTTATCTCCCTGTTTTTCCGCAATGTGATGGCGGGTGTGGATGTACAGGCCCAGGCGGCGCAAACCATTCAGGGCGCGTCCATGCTCCCGGCGGTTATGAGCGTGCTTTCCATGGCGCTGATGGCCACCTTTGCCTTCTGGCTGCTGATCCGGCCGCTTCTGGCGCTGCCCGCGTCGCAAAAGGCCGCATCAGCCCCCGTCGAATATCCCATGCCGCGCCGCGGCCGCAGTACGGTGATCGCGCTGACGGCTGTTTTGCTGCTGCTTATGCTTCCCTGGTATGTGCTCAACTTCTTCCCGGCGTAACAGAAAATGAGGTAGTATGCAAGCGGCGGTTCTTTGCCTTGGCAAGCTTCGGGAAAAGCATTGGCGGCAGGCGGCGGATGAATATCTCAAAAGGCTGTCGCGCTATGGCCGCGTGGAGGAAATAGAACTCAATGACGAGCCGGAGCCGGGGGAGGAAAGCGAAGCGCTTTCTGCCAGGGTAATGGATAAAGAGGCCGCCAGGCTTTTGAGCCGTATAAAGCCCGGCGATTACGTGATTGCGCTGTGCATCCAAGGCCGGCAGTGGGACAGCGTGGATTTTGCAAAGCATTTGGCGGAAATTCCTCAAAAGGGATACCAGCGCGTCGTGTTTATGATCGGCGGTTCCCTGGGGCTGGGGGAGGCGGCGGTCAGCCGCGCGGATGAAACGATGTCTCTTTCCAAAATGACCTTTCCCCACCAGCTGGCCCGGGTGCTTTTGCTGGAGCAGGTGTACAGGGCGGCGAAAATCAGCGCGGGAGAGAAGTATCATAAATAACAGGCCGCCGTGCCAGCCGCACAACTGTATAACGATTCGGGAAATGGCCTCCGAAGGTCCAAGGCTCAGTAACCCCATCTCCGCCATTATCGGGTTAAGGACGGGTGAAGGAGGATGCCCCGAAGGTCCAGGGCGACCGGAAAGCCCTGGTCGCCCCTTAAGGGGCGAAATTTGCCTGTGGGGCGTGCTTTATGCGGCCTTGGCAAGACCGCTCCTGTTTCATACCGGATTTCATGTCTTATATATATAACAGTGCGTTTGGAAGGGATAACCGCGAAGCGTGGAGAAATATGGCAGGGATAGCAATGTGCGCAAAAAAGAAGGATAACGCGCTGGCGGGCCAAATTGCCGGGATAACCTTAAGGAGGGATGAGGTTGTACAATCTGTTGATCGGGGGCGCTGCCGGGCAGGGCATAGACACCACGGCGGCGATTCTGGAAAAGCTGCTCAAACGGGCCGGATACAGCGTATTTACCATGCGTGATTTTATGTCCCGCATCAGGGGCGGACACAATTTTTGCACCATCCGCTTTGGCACGGATAACGTCCGTTCCCATAACGGCCGGTTTGACGGCATTATTGCCATGAACCGGGAGACGGTGGATTTGCATAAGGACGAGCTTTCGGAAAACGGCTTTATACTCTGCGATGTAAAGCTGGACGTTCAGGACAGCCGGGCTGTGGCGCTGGACATGGACGACCGGGCCAAAGCGCTTGGCAACCCGCGCGTGGCGGGCAGCATCGCCGTAGGCGCGGTTTTGAAGCTGTTCGGCGAAACCCTTTCCCAGGTGGAAGCGGTATACAAGGAAGCCGTTCACCCCCAATACCTCGAGGTGAACCTGAAGGCGGTTCAGGAAGGCTACGGGCTTACGGAAAAGCGGTTCAGCCATTTTGACGGCTCCTTTGCCGATTGGCTGCTGTTAAGCGGCAGCAAGGCACTGGCCCTGGGCGCGCTGGCCGCGGGGCTGAAGTTCTACTCGGCCTATCCCATGTCCCCGTCCACCTCGATTATGGAGTATCTGGCGTCAAAAAGCCGGGAGACCGGCGTTGTGGTGGAGCAGGCGGAGGATGAGATTGCCGGCATCAATATGGCCATCGGCGCTTCCTTTGCCGGGGCGCGGGCCATGACGGGCACCTCCGGCGGCGGCTTTTCCTTGAAGGTGGAGGCGCTGGGCCTATCGGGCATGGCGGAAATTCCGCTGGTGGTTGTGGACGTGCAGCGGCCCGGCCCTGTGACCGGCCTGCCTACACGCACCGAGCAGAGCGATTTGAAATTTGTGATTTCCGCGTCCCAGGGCGAGTTCCCGCGTATGGTCATTGCCCTTCGGGACCAGGAGGACGCGTTTTATCAAACCGTCCGCGCCTTTGACATCGCTGAGCGGTATCAAATCCCCGTTATCCTTTTAAGCGATCAGTATCTGGGCGACGCTACGGCCACGGTAAAGCCCTTCAATTTGTCGGGCATCAAAACCGCTTCTCCCGGCAGGGAATGGAAGGAAGAGGAATATTTGCGCTTCCGCTTTACGCAAAGCGGTATCTCGCAAAGGCTTGTGCCGGGCAAGGTGAACGTGTTCGTTTCCGCCGACAGCGACGAGCATGACGAGCGGGGAACCATTACCGAATCGGCCGATATGCGCAACAGGATGATGGAAAAGCGCATGGGCAAAATCGATTTGCTGAAGCAGGAACTGAAGGAGCCGGACTTTATCGGTCCGGAGGAATTCGATACGCTGCTTTTGGGCTGGGGCTCCCTGAAGGGCCCGCTGCACGAAGCCGTGGAAACGCTGAACAAGGGCTCCGGCGATAAGTACGCGGCGCTGGTGTTCGGGGATGTCTACCCCCTGCCGGAGAAGCTGCTTCGGGAAAAAGCGCAAAAGGCGCGCCGTATCATCAATGTGGAGCAGAACTATACGGGGCAATTGGCGCAGCTTGTCAGGGAGGTTACCGGCATTGTGTGCGGTGGCTCCGTTACCAAATACGACGGGCGGCAGCTATCCGGCGAGGAGATTGCCCTGCGCTTGGAAGGGGATGGAAAACAGTGAGCGAAATGAAGTTTGCAACCCATGAAACAGCCTGGTGCCCGGGCTGCGGCAATTTCAGCATATTGAACTGCCTGAAAACGGCGCTGGAGGAACTTAACAAAGACCCGCACGGGGTATTGATGGTGGCCGGCATCGGCCAGGCGGCCAAAACGCCGCAATATATCAGCGCCAACTTTTTCTGCGGCTTGCACGGGCGGGCGCTTCCTGCGGCTGTGGCGGCCAAAATCGCCAATGAAGAGCTTACCGTAATCGTCAATACGGGGGACGGCGATTCCTACGGCGAGGGCGGGAACCACTTTTTGCACAACATGCGCAGGAATGTGGACATCACCCATTTCGTGCACGACAATCAAATCTACGGCCTGACCAAGGGCCAGGCGTCCCCCACCACCATCGAAGGGATGGTTACCGGCGTGCAGGCGGACGGTAGCATGAATACGCCCCTCAATCCCGTTTTGCTGGCCATTGCCGCGGGGGCGGGCTTTGTGGGGCGGGGGTTCAGCGGCCAGCCCAAGCATCTGGTGGCCTTGATGAAGGAAGCCATCCAGTATCCCGGCTATGCCCTGGTGGATATCTTCCAGCCCTGCGTAAGCTTCAACAAGCTGAACACCTTCCAGTGGTACCAGCAGCACACCTATATCCTGGGTGATGAGCATAATCCCTCCGACAAGCTGAAAGCCATGGAGAAGGCTATGGAGTTTTACGACAAAATTCCCCTGGGCGTTATCTACCGTGAGGAGCGGCCTACCTATCACCGCAAGCATGCCGTTTTGAAGGACGGTGTGCCGCTGATCGATCAGGCAGCCGACCCTGCCGTGGTGGAAAAGCTCATGAGGGAAGCGGTTTAATCACGTTTGAAAGGGGGCGTACAGGCAATACGCCTCCCTTTTTTGTGCATGAAATGAGAGGAAATGCCGTCTGCGTCCTGCTATGCTTTGACGGACGGGAGGTGATGTGATGGAATGGCTCCAGCGGCTGAATGAATCCATTTGCTACATGGAGGAAAACCTGGCGGGGGAAATCGACTATGAACAGGCGGCAAA
>JAEWNM010000168.1 GCA_023392755.1 Bacillota bacterium | reverse complement strand
AATAGCCGTCCTTCGTCTCGTTCACGGCAAACTCGTAAAAGCCGATTGCGTTCCAGTCCAGGATGTAGCGGTCGTCGGCGGTTTCCCAGGTGTGAGGGTTCCAGTCAAGGCCGCTGCCCATGGCGGCCATGTAGTCGTTGTAGGTGTACACCTTCTCGTCCGTATAGTCGGCACCCTCGATGCCGGCATATGCGGTGGTGGTCACGGAACCGGAGGAACCGCCCTCCGCCTTCTCGGTCTTGATCGCGCCACCATCGAAGGCACGCTGGCCGGGATCGTACGTCGCGGCGGGGGTGAACGTTGTTTCGGCCAGCGCCGCAACAGACGAAAGCACCAGCATGGCCGCCAGAACGATGGAAAGAACCTTCTTCAACATGGTTTCCTCCTTATCCTTGATGAGAATGTATCGCCACAGGCGAATATAGAATATGATCATTATACAGACAGCGTATACAAAATGCAATCCGCTCATCATCATTTCATAAGAAATTCTTACTGATAAGATTTCGCAAAAGGCGCAGAAATCCCGCTTTTTTGGCGGAGTACGTTTTTTGACGCATGCGCATGGCGTAAAATGCATAATCCCGTACAATCATCGCTGTTATAACAAAGTTGTATTAGAAGTGCTCCTCCCTGCGCACCTTTCTAAGCTCGCTGCGGCGCACGCCGCCTTCCCACTCCCTTCGCTCCTCGTCCGTTTCCGGCTCGAGGGGGGGAACGGGTGTGGGTTTCTGGTTTTCATCCAGCGCCACCATCACCAGATACGCCCGGTTCACATGCTGCCTTGCGCCGTCCAGCGCCTCGGCGTATGTATCTACACGCACCTCCATGCTGGTGCGCCCCACATGCGTAATGCGCCCCAGCAGCACAATTGTGCTGTTCAAATGAGCTGCCGAGCGAAATTCCAGCCGGTCGACAGAGGCTGTGGTCACTTCCCGGCCGCTGTGGCGGCGTGCGACCACGGCGGCCACCACGTCGATCCAGGCCATCAGCCTGCCCCCGAACAGGCGGTTGAAGCCATTGATATCCTCCGGCAATACGATATGCACCTGCTCGGTGCGGGAATCGGAAACCTTTTTAGGCATCATCGAGCATTCCTCCTGAAATCAAAGGCTGGCACAAGGACAGAAGCATATGCCTTTTCTCCATGGGATGCAGCACAAACGCGTCGGGATACGTATCCGCCAAACACTTGAACAACCCCGTATCCCCCGGCCCCAAAGCCGCGTCGGGGCTTAATACCGATGCGGTGGCGAGGAGCCATTCGACCTTTCCCCTTGGGACAACGACAAGCCCCGCATCCACCACGCCGTTCACCTGTGCCAGGTGGATTTTGTCATCCGTCAGCGCGCCCCATACGAACACGGCGGAGGGGTGAACGGGATGCTTCAGGTAATCCATTTCGATATAGCCGTAGTGGGAAAAGGCCGGGAACTGGCGGGCCGCCTCGGCGATAAAGTATGGCTTGCAGCGCGAGAATGCACCTTCATCGCCGTAGGATAAAAGGCTCTCTGCCCCTTCCTGTCGCCCGTAGGTGTTGGGCAATATCATCTGCAGCCGCCTTACAAATTCCGGCGGGCAGTAGCAGCATAAGGAAAGGCGCTTAAGCTCTGCCAGGTTTTCAAACATCGTTAGGTGCACATTCAATGGCATGTGCGGCGCGTGCCTTCCCAGGGCCGTGGCCAGCATAACCCGGCCCGCGTCCGCTTCATGGCGCCGAAGAATCAACTGGCGAAGGCCTTCCGCCAGCGGAAGCTGCACGGTATAGCGCCCATCCGGCGTATAAACGCCAAGATACGCCTTGGCGCCGGCCTCCCTTTTATTAAGGGAAATCCCCGCGCCCTCCTCAAACCCCGCCGGGACCATGGCTTCCTCCGTCACGCGCTCTTCCGGCAAAAAAGCGGATGATATCCGGCAAACAGACGGCAGATGCGGGACAAAAGCCGTATAACCGGCCGCGTATGCGTGGCGCGTAAGCAGCCATATGCCTGCGCCGTCCCACTCTTCCTCCCTTGCCGTGCGCATCCACATCCCCGGCCCGAACAGATATTCGGGCGACAGGAAAAACGTCCGCACCGGGCGGAGGGCATGGCGTATTTTCGTGCCCGGCGCAAAGCGGATTGTGCCGTTTGAGCCAACCCCCCTAACGGCAACCGTCCGGGGAATGCCGTCCGGAGACAAAACGCCTGTGAGCAATGGCCTTTCAGCCGCCGCCTGATGAAAGCCGGCCAGCAGTTCCCTGTCCCAGTCCTTCCCAAAAACTGCGTCAGGCGTTACCTGCAAAGCGTACTCCTGGCCGCTGTACAGGCTGTAAACAGTCTGATGGGCAGCCTTTGGCGCCAGGTTTTCCCCCTCCAGCACCCGCAGCGCGGCAGGCCCGGCGGCTTGGAAAAACAGAGCCGGGTCGTACCTCTGTGCCGGACATACGCCAAAGGCCAGGCGTCCGGGCCAGGCAGCCGTTTTCACCGCGTTTTTCACGGCATCAAGGCATCTTCCGGCACTTCCGCCCGCTATGCCCACAAAAATACGTCCCATGCATCCTCCCGCCCGGCCAATTTTCCCCATTATACATTTCAGGCCTGCTCGCGTCAACGAAGTGTGATGAATCAAAAACAAAGGAAGTGTGTTAAAACGAAAACATAGGAAGTTCAATCGCGCTATTGTAAAGAGGGCCTTGTGTCTTGTACAATGCTAAAGTATTACAGTTTTTTCGGCCGTTTCAAAGGCGCAACGGTCCTGGTTTTGTTGCGCCCCCAATATGAAAGGAGCGCTTTTTTGTGCCCAGCTATGCCATGCGGGTGTTGGCGGAGCTTCAAAGCCGCAATGCCCATGAACCGGAGTTCCTTCAAGCCGCCCAGGAGATTTTTTCAACGCTTGACCCGGTGATTCAACGTCATCCCGAATATGAGCGTGCCGGCCTGCTGGAGCGGCTGGTGGAGCCTGAACGGGCCATTCTCTTCCGTGTGCCGTGGATTGACGACGCCGGCCGTGTGCAGGTGAACCGCGGCTACCGCGTTCAGTTCAACAGCGCCATCGGGCCCATCAAGGGCGGGCTGCGGCTGCACCCCAGCGTAAACCTGTCCATCATCAAATTCCTGGGCTTTGAGCAAATTTTCAAAAACAGCCTGACAGGCCTGCCCATTGGCGGCGGCAAAGGCGGCAGCGACTTTAACCCCAAGGGAAAAAGCGATCACGAAGTCATGCGTTTTTGCCAAAGCTTTATGACGGAGCTGTACCGCCATATCGGGCAGAATGTAGATGTGCCCGCCGGGGATATCGGCGTGGGCGGCCGGGAGATCGGGTACATGTTCGGCCAGTACAAGCGTCTGACCGGCCTGTATGAAGGCGTGCTCACCGGCAAGGGCTTAGGCTACGGCGGCAGTCTTGGCCGCACGGAGGCCACAGGCTACGGCTTGTGCTACCTTACCCAGGAAATGCTGCGCTATCACGGCCACGATGTGCAGGGCAAACGGGTAGTCATTTCCGGTTCGGGAAACGTGGCCATCTATGCCGCGCAGAAGATCACGCAAATGGGCGGCCTTGTCGTGGCCATGAGCGATTCCGACGGATACGTGACAGATGAAAAGGGTATCGACCTTGCGCTGATGAAGGATATCAAGGAAGGGCGTCGCGGACGCATTCAGGAATACGCCGCCGCCGTGCCCCATGCCACCTTCACGCCCGGCTTCAGGGGCATTTGGACTGTGCCTTGCCACATTGCGCTGCCCTGTGCCACGCAAAACGAGCTGGACGAGCAGAGCGCCCGGACACTTACCAAAAACGGCGTTATCGCCGTGGCCGAAGGCGCCAACATGCCCTCCACGCTGGAGGCAGCCCACGTCTTCCAGCAAAGCGGCGTTCTCTTTGCCCCCGGCAAGGCCGCCAATGCTGGCGGCGTAGCCGTAAGCGCGCTGGAGATGAGCCAAAACAGCCTGCGCCTTGCCTGGACGTTTGAGGAAGTCGACGCCAAGCTCTACAACATCATGAAGAACATCTTTCAAAAGTCGGCCGAGGCGGCGGAAGCTTACGGCATGGCCGGCAACTATATCGCCGGAGCCAATATCGCCGGATTCCTCAAGGTGGCCGACGCCATGCTGGCACAAGGCGCGGTGTAGGATACAATGGGGCGCCGCCCCCATACTTCCGCCAAAGAGATGCATCCCTTTGGAATCCTTTATTGGATAAAGCATAAAGGCATCTTTGCAAGTACATCATTTACCGGGGCTCACGGGGACGGTTTGAAAACCGTCCCCTTTGCTTGTGCCGCTATTCCGGACAGCCCTGCCCTCCCCCATCCTGTCAATGACCGATGCCCGTATGCGCCGGATTATGTCAGTATCTTTTTTCGGGACATTTGAGGCTGATGCTGATTGGCTGCTTTGAATGATTTGGAATGGCACTCTTTCCGTGCGCTATTGCTGCAAGGATAAATGCCCTCCTCTTCATTCACATTTGATATGGGGATTCTCAAGGGGCTTTGTCCGTTGCGCAGGGCTGCAAGGGACAGAGTCCCTTGCCTGGATCGTTGTATAATGGTATACTGACTATATTGAAAAATTTGGGAGGCACCATGCGCAGCGGTAAGCGGAACAAAAGACGGAATATCCCCAATATGATCGGCTATGTGCTTTTATGCGTGCTGTTGGTGGCCATCGGCTGGCTGGGTGCCAATGTGATGGGCCTTTCCGGGCGTACTGCTGAAGAGATGCGTTTGACTCCCACCCCGGCCCCATCCGCAGGAGCCATACAAATGGTGACGCAGGACCCGAGTCTGCCCACGCCAACGCCCACAGAGCAGATGCTGCGCAACGGTGCCAAGGGCGAAGATGTGGAAAAGCTGCAATCACGTTTGAAGGAACTGGGTTATTATGAAGGTGAGGTGGACGGGCAGTTCGGAAACGGCACAAAGGCCGCGGTAATCCTGTTTCAAGCCCAGCACGGGCTGGAGGCCGACGGCATCGTAGGCCCGGCTACCAAGGAACTGGTTTACTCTGGGCAGGCGCAGACAGCCGTTATCACCCCCACACCGCCGCCCACGCCCACGCCCGATCCCAGCAGCTCCATCGCGGCGGGACGCCCCATTCTTGTCAACAAGCAAAACCTTATCCCGGAGGATTTTCAAACACGCCAATTGGTGAACATGCGGCAGGAATGCCCAAGTGATATTGTTACCATCAAGGGCAGTGAAATCCTGGGTGAGAAAGAGGCGGTAGACGCGCTGGTGACCATGCTGCGGGCCGCCCATAACGACGGGATCACCGTCTGGCAGGTAAGCGCGGGCTACCGCTCCGTGGCATACCAGCAGCAATTGTTCGATGAAAAGGTATCCGCTTATATAGCTGAAGGAAAAAAACGCTCCGACGCCATTTCCGCCACCAAGCTCACCGTGGCCGACCCCGGCGCCAGCGAGCATCACACCGGGCTGGCCTTTGACATCACCGTACCTGGCGTAACCTTCAAAGGCACGCAGCAGGCATTATGGCTTGCCGCCCATTGCTGGGACTATGGCTTCATCATCCGCTATGAGGAGGACAAGCAAAAGATTACCGGCTTTATCGCGGAGCCATGGCACATCCGTTATGTGGGCCTTCCCCACAGCACCGTCATGCGGGACCATGCCTGGTGCCTGGAAGAATATCTGGAGCAGGTGCCCTGATATACCAAAAAAATACAGCCGCTTCCCAAGTGGGAGCGGCTGTATTTTCTTCAGGGTATCAACAAAGTGGCTGTCGCCACTTTGTTGAGTTTATCCCTCGCTTCACTGCAAAATGGCAATGCCATTTTGCGGCCGTTTGCTCGGGTAAAGAAGGAATTTCATTTAAATTCTAAATTCCTCGCAAACCTCCGCAATCTCAATCGGCGCGGCTTACAGCCGCTTGTTTCGGTTGATTCGTTCGGCTCGCCCTTTGCTTCCCATCTGGCTCAATCGTCTCCGTGGTTCACTACCGCTTCCACGGCGCCCCTTGAGCCGGATGGTAGTGCGAAGCGGCAGCGAGCAATGCGCCCCTTGAGCCAGATGGAGGGGTGAAGCGAGGCGGAGGAGGCTGGCGAAACAAGTCGTGGAAGCGGTAGCGCACCACAGCGCCCCTTGAGCCAGATGGACTTCGGCCCTCCGATACCTCCCTGGGTTTTTTGATGGGCTGAGAAAATGCTTCTTATGCTATAATCCTTTATCGTTCATGCGGCGAGGTCAGCGCCCGGGCTAATCCCAGTCACATCAGCCGCCCGTTTCCGCACGGCCCACCACCTGACCCACATCACCGTCAATGCCACTGCGGCTCCGGCGCTGAACCAGGCCGTCAGCATGCCGTAGAATCGGATGTGGTTCAGCTCGGGACTGCGCAGCTCCTGCAGCCGGGAGGCGCTTTGCCACACATTCCAGAAGGCGGTCTGTATGTCCTTCCATTCCACCAAAATGGCTGGAACCCACTCCGTAAAGGTATATACAGGCGCTACCAGATAGGTAATCAGCCAGGATATCGACAAAGCCAGCGCGCCGTATCCCGCCGCCAGCACCAAAATGCCAAGCATGAGGCGCGGCGTGAGCCTGACGGCGTACTCCCTTACAAGCCGCCGCTTGTAATCGGCAAAGAAGCGCATGAACTGTCCGTTCCACATGGAAAGCAGCCGGAAGAATACCGCGGCGCCCGCGAAGAACAGCAGCACCCGGATGGGCAGCATGGCCCCCATGGCTTCCTTGCCCAGGTCGATGAGCGTTCCGCCCGTCTTCCAGCTCTCCATGGCCGTCGCGAAAGCGGAACGTGCCCCCGCGCCGGGGATGGGTCTGGCGGTCACCTGCAAAGCCTGCAATTGAATTTCCTTGTCCCATAGGTAGCTAAGGGGGACGTATGCGCCGTAATCCTCGCTTTCACCCACACCCTTTGCGTGCCGCAAAATGCCCACCACCGTAAACTTGGTGTCTGCGATGGTCACTGTGCGGCCAATGGGCTGGGCGATTTTGAACAGCGCCAGCGCCAGCTGCTCATCCAATAAAATGACATCCGCACCCTTTTTTAGCTCCTCCGGGTAGAACAGCCGCCCGAAGTGCAGATACTGTGGCTGCAGCTTGAACGCATTCTCATTCAAAGCCGTGAGCCTTGCCTGCTTCGTTTCTTCAGTATCACTTGTAAGGCTGGCCTTTTCCAGAATACCGTTCATGGTATATGTTTCCATAATGCCGTTCCAGCCCTCAGCCGCGGTCTTTAGGTTCTCCCACAGCGTCAGCGCGGCATGATTGGGCTTTGGGGCAGGCGTATCCTCCTGGTCTTCCTGCTGCTCCCCCTGCTGTTTGTCTTGTTCCTGCTGGCTGTTTGGTTCCATCTGCGGAGCCGGAACCAAATATTGCAAATCACTGCCAACAGCGCCTATCTTAAAGGCCGACAAGGCCAGTACGGCGGCGCAGATGAAAAGCGCCAGAAAGCCCCGAAACTTTTTTTCCTTCATGGCGTCTCCTTCCGGCGGCTCAATCAATGTATTCCATCACAGTGCAGTCATCCGTCAGCGCCCGGTCCTCCCGGTCGGCGATCTCCTGGTAATCCATCTCTTGCTGTATGGATATCACCTTGTCGCCACGCTCCAGCACGGTAACGCTGGTCTTGACCGCCTTCATGGAGCTGGAACCCAGGAAACCGCCCCAGTTGCGCTGGATGAGATACACATAATCCTGCCCTTCGCCTTCGTTGCGCACGGCACTGGCGGGCACCAGCGTGGCGGATTCCTTGGCTCTGTACGTGACCGTCATCTCGGTATCGCCGTCAGTAACCATGCGGGTAATGCCGCCCTTGATGGAAATGATGTTCTCGGTCAGCTTTACGTGCACATATTTTTTGCCGTCGCTTTCCAGCACGGTCTTTTCCACCGCAGTCCTCTCGGAGCCGTAGTCCCCCGCGATGTCTACCCTTGTCCCGTCGGCAATGGATTTGTTAAGGCTGGTGATATCGGCCCGCAAAACCGGCGCGGCGTTTTCCTGGCTCAGGGTAAAGGCGCTCTTTTTTCCGTCATACGTGTCGCCGTTTTTCACATCCATGGTGACAACATACCCGTCATGGGGCGCCGTAATCGTGGTAAGCTTGCTTTTGCGGTCCGCCAAGGCTACCATGTCGTCGGTTATGACGTTCAGTTCCTTCAAAAGTGTGTTGCGCTCGTTGATGTACTTGAAGGTGGAGCTTTTAACCCTGGTCTTCGCGCTGTTAAAGGTTTTGAAAAAGGCCGCATATGCTTCGTCATAGGCTGTCTTGGCAGTCTGAACCGCTGACACCGCCTGCACAAGATCATCCTTTCCGGCGGCTTGTTCCGGCCATGCCGCCAAATCCGCGCCAAAGGTTATGCCCTGGCGCAGCGCCAATGTGCGGGCATTATGCTCCGCCGCCGACAGTGCGGTCTGCTTATCCATCACTTCGTCGTACAGGGCATTTTGGCCGCTTGTTTTGGATGCGTTGCGGTTTTCGATGTCCTTGTCCATCAGCCCCTTGGCCTTTTCGTCGTACTTGCCCTGCAATTCCTTCCATTTGTCCTCATAATCGGGAATGATGGCGGTAAACAGCGTTTCCCCCGCCTTTACATGATGGCCCGGGCGCACGTATACCTTATCCACCACGATATTGCTCTTGGCGGCATCGCTTAGGATGTGGTCGTCCGTTTCCGGAAAATGCACCTGTCCACGCAGATTGATCTTCTGCTCCAGCCTTCCCCGGCTGGCCTGCACGATTTGAATCTTGGGGGTGGTGATGGTCATGACCGTTTTGGCGAAAAACATGCACAGCGCTACCGTCACCGCCAGAATGATAAGGCCTTTGAGGGCGATTCTTTTCAGCTTCATAACCTAAGTAGCTCCTCTCCCGCTATTTCAGCTCGCTGAGCGCCACGCCCAGCAAAATATCTTCCTGGAAGTAAAAATAGATGAACAGCGCCGGAAGTATGTACAGCGCCGCGCCGGCAAAGGCCACGTCCGACCCCTCTGTACTCAATTGGTTAAACATCACCGACAAAGGCTGGTCGGCCGTTCTGTTGGAAAGGTATACCAGCGGCTGCTCCACCATGTTCCAGCAGTCCGCAAAGGACAGCGCCGCGGCCGCGCCCAGAATGGGCCGGCACACGGGTATCACCACGTGGGCATAGCAGCGGAAGGTGCCTGCCCCGTCCATCATGCCCGCCTCCAGCAGTTCGTTTGGCAAGCTCACCATGAACTGCCGCAGGAGGAAAATGTAAAACGGGGAAAACCACATGGGCAAAATCACCGCCCAGGGCGTTTCCATCAGCCCCATGGTTCGAAGGGTGATGACGCTTGGGGCCATGGTCACCTGAAAGGGCAGTACCATCAGCATCAGAATGCCGAAAAACAGCGCATCCCGGCCCTTGAAATGAAAGCGGCTCAGCGCATAGGCCATCAGCGGGATCACGGCAGCCTGGCCTAGCAGTATGGCAGCGGTATACTTGGCGGAGTTTACAAACAGCTTCAGGTATTGCGGCTCCTCAATCAGTATCTTGTAATACTGGCGCACGGAGGCCATTGCGGGCGAAATCAGAACGTCCAGCCACTTGGTCTCATCATAGTTGCCTCGCAGCTTCAAATACGCTTCCATCTCCCCCTTGGGGAAGAAAGAGTACAGGAACGTAAAAAAGATAGGAATCAGAATCACAACCGCGATAGCCGACAAAAGCGCCAGGGATACCACCCGCCCCGGCCTTATATGCCTGCGCCGGCGCAGACTGCGCGCCACCGGCTTAACGGCGGAGGTTTGCGTTTGCATGGCATCTTTCCCCCTTTACACCTGGTTGGGCGAGCGAACGGCCTTGGTAGCATACATCATGCCGAAAAGCGCGAACACGATGACGGCAAAGCTATAAGCCGCGGTAGTTACATCCTGGTAATCCAGGCGTGCGAATTTGTTGTTCATGAAGTGCTGAAGCGTGTATACCGTTTCGTCGGGGTAAGCCCCGCCGATGAAGTATACCTCCTTGAAAATCTTGAAGGCGTTGACCCAGGCCAGCATGAACACAAGAAAGGCTGTTGGTATGAGCAGCGGCAGCGTGATCTTCGTCTCCCGCTGGAAGGCGTTGGCGCCTTC
The DNA here is from genome assembly GCA_023392755.1 of Bacillota bacterium. Taxonomy (GTDB): domain Bacteria; phylum Bacillota; class Clostridia; order Christensenellales; family Aristaeellaceae; genus JAEWAH01. The sequence goes on along the minus strand of JAEWNM010000168.1, from coordinate 9,574 downwards.
CAGGCTGGCATACTCATAGTACGCTTCCGGCACGGTTTGAAGGGCGGCGGCGAAAATCACCACGGAGAAGCCCAGGTTTTTCCATATGTACAGCAGAACCACCGGCACACGCAGCGCCCCGCCTTCCAGCCACAGCACACGGCTCAATCCCAGACCCGCCAGAATGCGGTTGATAACGCCGCCATAATCGAACATCAAAAGCCAGATGAGCAAAAGCGCTGAAGATGGCATCAAATAGGGCAAAAGCAGCGCGTTGCGGAAGAACGTTCCCCGCCGCCTGCCCAGAACACGCAGCATTGTGGCCAGCAAAAAGGCCATGAGCCAGATCACGGGGGCGCACAGAAGGGAAAGCTCCATGGTATTTTTCAAACCCACCCGGAACATTTCGTTCTGCCATATTTCCTTGTAATTCTGGAACCCTACGAAGTTGTTGTTGAAAGTACCGTCCGTCATGCTGTAATAGATTCCCCCGATAAAGGGAGCCAGGTAGAACGCCGTCAGGCCCAACAGGCCGGGCAGCAAAAACAGCAGTACGCTTTTTTTTCGCCGGAACAATCCTTTGTTCCTCCCTTCCATGGACGGCCGGCGCACCCCGGATCTGCCCGGGGCGCGGCCGGCGCCTGATGCTGGCTATTGCCTTTCCAGCAGTATCATGCGGATCTTCTTATCCGCTTCCGAAATGAACTGGTCCAGGGACATTTGCTTCTGGCGGTAACGGTCAACCAGCGTCATAATCTCCGAGGTGCCTTCCTTGGTGCGGTAATCGAGCAAGTTGGGCGTAGCCGTATAGCACAGGGATGCAATATCCCGGTACCGTTCAATCCCCTCGGGCGCCACATCCCAGTAGTAATCATCCTTGTCGGCTATCATTTTCTCGTAAGATTCAATGAACATCTCGATGTCTTTCTTTTCCTCGGGCTTGGCGGTATCCAGACGTTTTTTGGCCTTTTCCAGTTCCGTGTTCCAATCCTCCACCATCTTGTCAAAGTTGGCCCTTGGAACCGGATTGTTGTCATCCGGGAACATCATGATGTGCTGGCTTCTCTCCATGCGCTCCAGGGCAACTTCCAGATATTTGAGGGCCATCTCCATGTTTTTGGCATTGGGATTGATAAACAGCGCCGTCACATACACCGGTATATGCTGCGGCCCGCCTTCCTCCAGGGACAAGATCAGGGGGCGTGAATATTCCAGCGACCGCCTTCCGCCATACACATTCAGCCAATCGCCGTAATCCATGAACAGTGCTTCGCCATCTTCCGAATACATCATTTTGCCCGCGGCCGCGGCCATCCCGTCAAAATCGGTGGGCAGCGCCTCATTGAGCACTTCCACATCCAGCTGTTCCAAGGCCTGCATCATCTGGCGGAACATCGGCGTATTAAAGGACAGCTCAAGCCCTTCGGCCTGGCAATAGTACACATACTGATTCATAGCCATTTGGAAAAGCGTCTCGCCATAATCTGTCACACCATCCATCAGGCGGATATCGGCGTGCTGTGCCTGGCCCTCCTGGGCCCACCAGCTCATAAAGTCGATGAGCCCCATAAAAGAGGTGGGGAGCCTGTCCATGAGCCCGGCGGTCTCCCATGCTTTGGGAGATATGCTCAGGCCATAGCCGTACATGGAGATCGGCAGGGCGTAGAACTTGCCATCCCGCTGGATGGCGCTTTGCAGGAAGGGGTAAAGTTTGGCAAGCTCCGCCGCAAGCACCGGCGAGGCAGACAGATCCGCGCAATAGCCCTTATCCATCAGGCCCGCAAAATCCTGGTAGCTGATGTCATAGTTGTAGATGTCAAAGGTGTTGTCGCGGGAGGCCATGGCCTGAGCCAGCGCTTCCACAGTCCTGTAATACACGTTTTGGTTAAATGTAATGGGCACCTGCGGATACTGAAGCGAAAAGGCCATGGCAACCGTGTCCATGTACCCGTTGTAAATGGCCAGCGTACTGGTGGGCATATACTGCGGGTCTGTATTGCGCACAATCAAGCCATTCCAGGTATTGATGGCATACAATCCGCCGGGAAGCACCACGGCAGGCGCTTCGTCGGCATAATCCACCGGCATATAGGCTGCCTGGGTAGCCGTGCCAAGGGCCTTCATGGCCATGAGCTTGCTGCTGGTGGTATACAGCAGCGTGTCGGTCTCCGCTTGATAAGCCATCCCGAACACGTTCGCGTCACCAAAGGACCCGGCCTCACTCAGGCTGCCGTCTGCCGGATCAAACACCGCCACGGTGGGCTTCTCAGGCTCGCTCTGGCCTTCCTTGTAGGCGTTTTCGATATCATATACCTTCATGAGCAGCTTGCCATCCTTGTACGGCGTCATGTCCTGCACAAAAGGCGCATCATAAATCTGCTTCGCTCCGGTAGCGAGGTCGAAGGATGCGAATTCAGGCTTGTAATAATCCTCGTTTCGGATCATGGTAAACAGCTTGCCACCGGTCAGGCACAGGCGGTAAGCATCCCTGATGTACATATAGTTATCCTGCCTCTGTTCCATACCGGACCAGTCCAGCTGTATGGGGGTTCCAAGCACCGCCTTTTCATCCGCAAAGGTAAGGGGAAACAATTTGCCGTTCAAACGGTTCAGGCCATACAGCGTATTCCCGTCGCTTACCAGACTGGAAATCAGCGTGTCCGCTTTTTCGCCGATCTGGGCCACCGCTTCCTCATAGTTGCCATAGTATGAAGCCTCCAGGCCGGCAGCCACCTTGACGGGCTTTTCCTGGCCCGGCTGCCAGGCATAAATCTCAGGGCCCCACAATGAGTACAATGTATCCCCCGCCGCCGCCATGGCGGGTGATGAATACATTTCAATCCCCAATTCCTTGCGCTGATCCTCCGTAAAGAAAATCGAATCTCCCGGCGCGGCCAGTGCGCCCGATGCAAACACCAGTATCGATAATAAGCACAATAGCACAGTTGCCTTCTTCATTGGTTTCTCCTCCATTATTTCCGGCGCTATCCAAATACGCCTATCCTTCCTTTGGAAAAGGCTGCCACGTTATCAGACGCTTATCGCGCGCCAGTTGTTCCCGCAAATTTGTAAATAATTTGTCAAACATGCAAGCCTCATCCATGGCGGAGAAATCAGGGCCGTTCACTTTTGTCCGAGATGACGTAGGATATGCTGTATTCCATCGCCGGTATGGCGTCAACGGCTTGTGTGGTGGAAACGGAAACCATGCCGCCGTATTTTATAGCACTGTTTGGCAAGGCTGCCAGAAGCATCCGGTTACCGCTTTGCTCCATCACCGTAATCGTAGGGGCCGCCAGCTCCACCCCCGGCCAAACGGCAGCCCGCACGGGGCTTTTCCATATGTCTACCGCGGTACCCGCCGGAGCCAATATGATTTCATCCGCAGCAGAATGCTTTGCCTGAACCCAGACGCTGCTGATGGCTACGGAGTTTGGCGCGCCGGGCGAGGTGGCAAACACCGTGGCCGCGCAGCCAAAGACGAGTACAGCCGCCAGCACAGCGGCCAGGGTGGTTTTCCTGCCCTTCATGACAAAGCGTATGCGTTCCTCCAGCGGGCTTTTGCTGAAGCATTCCATCAGTATGCCGGAAAACCGTTTGCGCTCCTCCAGGTTAAGCAGCGTGCGGGCATAGGAAGCGCGTACATGTGAACCGTACTTCTGAAGAACTCTGCGGTCACAGTTCAATTCCATGTCCCGCCCCATTACAAACATCATGACCCACACCAGGGGATTAAACCAGTGCAGGCACAAAATGGCCAGCATCAAATGCTTTTTGGCCGCATCGCCCCTTTGGATATGACCGCATTCATGGGCCAGAACAAAATCCAGCTCTTTTCCGCACAGCGCCATATGGCTTGGCAAAACAATCCTGGGCCGGAAAAGGCCGTAGGTCAGCGGAGTGGATATTCTGTCGGAGGTGTATACGGACACCGGGCGGGAAAGGCGCTGCGCCGCCAGAGCCGCTGTCAGCTTCTTCGTCATGGGTGCGGGCAGCGCCGCCTGAAGCGCGCTTCTTTGCCGGATGCCAACGGCAAGAAAAGAGATCATGCAAAGTGCCGCGCCGGACAGCCAGATATAGTTAAGTGGCGACGGCGGCGACGGGCTTGCCACAGGCATGGTGTGCGATATCACGGCCATCGGCTGCTTTGCCTGCTGCAAAAGCCCCACAAAGCTCAGCGGGGAGGGAATGGACACGGGCATTGTCAACCGAAGCAGCACCGCTATCCACATGGCGGAGAGAACCGCCGTGGGTATTCGCCTGCCGGCCAGCGCCCGAAGAAGCAGGATGCACAGAATCATGGCGCCGCCCATCATACTCATTTCCAGAAAACTCATTTGTCCAGCTCCTCTATCAGGCGGCGCAGCCGCGCGACTTCCTGGGAGTCCAGCTTTCTGCCGCCCACCATGGCCGCAAACATTTGCTCGGTGGAGCCTGAAAACATTCTGTTTTTCAATTCCTCCGCCTCCCTGCGCTGCACCTCTTCCCTGCCAATCAGGGCATGGCAGAGGAAATTCGGCTCGCTGCGGCGGACGGCGCCCTTCTCGATGCACTTTTTGATAACCGTGTACGTGGTGTTGCGATTCCAGCCGGTTTCTGCCGCTAATATTTTTGCAATTTGACCAGCCGGCTGGTCGCCCGCCTGCCACAGCACCTCCATCACCTTCAGTTCAGACTCAAACAGCTTGATTTCCATAGATAACGCCTTCTTTTCACGATTGTGTGGGGCATGGGTATACTATCACAATCGTCATGGACTGTCAATAAACGGAAGCCAGACTGATGCTTCCCCGGGAGGCGGGACCGCTGATTCCCGGGGAAGCGGGGCTGTCACTTACCTTCCCGGTTGATCATTTGCAGCTTTAGCTCCAAAGCCTTCATCAGCTCCGCCCGGCTCATCTGCCCCGCCGCATAGCGGCCCATAAGGGCGGCCATGCCCTGATCCTGGGACAGCAGGGTCAAGGGGTTGATATTGCTGACCGTCATCCAATCCACCCGGCCCCTGTAAGCGGCCAAGGTTTCCGCGCTGACCTGCCATTTGATGGTTTCCAGGAAAGCGAGCTCATCCTCCGCCGCCTTCAGGGAAATCTCAAGCTCCTTTACCTTGTCCGCCGTGGCGGTTTCCATCTGCGCCTTGATGTCGCCGATCTCCTTTTCCCGTTCCGCCTTGCGCAGTTCATACCGGGCATTGAGGATGGGCTCGTTGTAGCCGGGGGACATGGCCGCACGGACGATCATGGAACGCTGGGTTGCGAAATGCTCCAAATAAGCCATGGCCAGATCCTGGTTGGAGGAATAGGGATTGACCACATAAACCGTCAGCGCGGCCGGCACACAAGGCTCAAGCCCTTCATCCAGGGATATTGGCAGCGGCACAAACTTATTCATGATATAACCATACTCGTTCAGCACCGCATCGTTATACAAATCAAACAGCGCCGTAGCGGGCTGCGCCGCCCCCGCCACCGTGACCGTATACGTCATGCCCCCCGCCATGGCCTGCTGCACATCCTTCGTTTTCAATGCGGAGAAATCGGCGCCTTCCAGCGCGGCAAGCACTTTTTCCATTAAAGGCGTGTCAAAGGTCAGGCTTTTCCCCAGCTTTTGATAATAGGCGCTGTAGTTTTCAATCAGCCAACCAAAGAACATCTCCTTGGCGTCGCCGTACATTTCATTCTCGAACAGCGCGATGGAGGGATGGTCGATGCCGTAATCCGCGTCCCAGTTGGTGATAAAGTCCAAAAGCTCCGAAAACGTATGGGGAAGGTCGTCTTCGTCAAGCCCCAGTTCCGACAGCGCTTGCTGGCTGTAGCCCAGCATGCTGCCGGACATGCTTACAGGGAAGGCGGCCAGGTCGTCACCCCGGAACAGCTCCTTTTGCAGGATGGTGTACATTTCACGAATCTGGCCAAGCAGCGTATCGCTGCCCGCAAGGGAGGACGTGTACCCCTTTTCAATCAGCGAATGATAGTCCAGTGTATCAATTCTTAAGCCGTACAGGTCGCTTGAGCCGGCAGCCATGTCCTGCATGAGCATTTCAGCGCTGCTAAAAGGTGTTTCCTTGAGCACCACGGGGATGTCGGGGCGCTTTTGCGCAAATTCCCGGTAGCTTGTTTCCGGCGCGTTCTTAATGCGCAGCGCCCTTGGCACGTCTTTGCCTTTGGCGATGGAGCGGACATGCAGCTGCTCCCCGTTTAGCGCGTACAGGCTGTCCGGAAGCATCTGTGCCTTGCAAAAGGATATGCCGTTGTAGGCGGCGGGCGCATAGGCCGCCAGGCGGCAGGCGTTCATCTGATCCACTGCGTATATCTCGCCGGAACTGAAGAAGGCGGCGGTATCGGAAACGGGATCATACGCAAAGCCTTCCGCCGAGGCAACAGGCAGCTCGATCCCCTTTGTGACTTCGCCGGTGCTCAAATCCAGCACGTTCAGCCAAAGCTTGCCGGTGCGCGCCATGGCATCCTGCTGGGAGGCATACTGCATGATCAGCGCCTTGCCGGCCGTATACGGGGTGAAGCCCGCTATCAGGGAAGCGTCGTACTTGATGTATCCGCCATCCGAAAGGCTGAACCGGAGCAGCTCATTGGCCGACGCGTCCATGCCGGATTTGAGCAGGTACAGATATCCATCCACCACCGCCGCATCCGATATCATGGCCGGAAGGCTGAAGCCGCCATGGTCCTCCGTCATGGCCTCCCACGCAAGGGATTGGGTTTTTGTAAGGGTAACCTTTCCGTCGACAGACTCCATCAGGTATAAGAAGCCATCCTCGGTGTCAAGGCCCAAAAGCTTGTTATCCCGCACCAGCAATTGGTCGATGAGGCCGCCGCCGCCGCTTACCATGACCATGCCGCCGCCGGCTACGGCAATGCCCCCGCCCCCCTGCTGCTGCGCCGTATCCTCCGGCATTTCTCCCAGAAAGGCCGGTTCCGCCTCGCCCGGCCGCCAGGTGTAAAGCCCTATGGCGGACAGGAGATACAGCGTATCGCCCATGGCCGCCATGGAAACAAATCTCTCGCTCTCCTTCGGCGGAATGAATGTGGCATCACCGGATGATGCCTGCGCCGGAAGCAGCGCCGACAGGCATAGAGCAAGTGCCAGCATGACCGTAAAAATCTTTTTCATGGGTTCCTCCTCGGTTTGACTATTGTAATAGTCTGACTTCACCGTCATACTACTACGATAGTCATATCATGTCAACACAGTGCGCCCAGTGTTCACGGTTTGTTTACCAATCGTACCGAGATAACCAAAAAGGAAGCCCTTGTACGGTTAATAGACCCGCAAAAAAACAGGCTGCTGGCCATTTAACCGGCCAACAGCCCCATACCATCAAAAACCCAGGGAGGTATCGGAGGGCCGAAGCTCTCCGATTCTAGATCGCAAACCAGCGACATGTGCGGTGGTTTGCGTAGGAATTTTGAAAAAATTCCTTCCTTGCCCGAGCAAACGGCCGCAAAATGGCAAAGCCATTTTGCAGTGAAGCGAGGGATAAACTCAACAAAGTGGCGACAGCCACTTTGTTGATACTCTGAGGCTGCTGGCCATTTGACCGGCCAGCAGCCCTGACGGCGCACCGACGATGCGCCTTTTACGCTTATCACGCTTGCATCACTTGAGCAGATCAAGATTGCGCCGGATCAGCTCGCACCGCTGCAACACGCAGCCGGCACTGCGCAATGCGTCCGGCGGGGTATGGAACACGTAGTCAACAAGCCTGTCCAGGGTCGTTGTGGCCACATGCAGCCGCGTATCGCTGGAGGCATAATAGATGTATACCCGGTCATCCGGCCCGACGACGGCGCCGTTGGTAAAGGCCACGTTGGAGACATCCCCCACCCGCTCCATGCCCAGCGGCCCCAAAAGAAGCCCGCCAGGCTCGGCGATTACCCTGGCGGGATCATCCAAAGCCGTCGCGAAAGCATAGATGACGTACCGGAGGCCCGCGGCGGTGTTGCGAACGCCGTGGGCAATGTGAATCCAGCCCCGGCCCGTTTTGATGGGCACCGCGCCGGCGCCGTTTTTCGCCTCTGTAACGGTATGGTATCTGCGCACGCTGGTCATGCGCTCCTCATCGATAACGGGATGCTGTATATCCGCGCACAGCCCGAAGCCGATGCCACCGCCGGAGCCTGTTTCGATGAAGCCGTCCATGGGCCTTGTATAAAAGGCATACTTGCCGTTTACAAATTCGGGATGCAGCACCACATTGCGCTGCTGGGGCGAGCGCAGCGTGGTGAGGTTGGGAAGCCGCTCCCAGCTTTTCAAATCACGTGTGCGCACGATTCCCGCCGCCGCCACCGCCGCCGACAGGTCATGGCTTTCCCTGTCCTTGCTCTCCGAACAGAACACGCCGTATATGAACCCGTCCTCATGGCGCGTCAGGCGCATGTCATAGACGTTTGTTTCCTCCGGGCACGTATCGGGAAGGCAGAGGGGATAGTCCCAAAAACGGAACCCGTCCACACCGTTTTGACTTTGGGCCACGGCAAAGAAGCTTTTTCTGTCGGCGCCCTCCACCCGTGCCACCAAATAAAACGTACCGTTGAGAAAAATGGCGCCGGCGTTGAATACTGCGTTCACGGGAAGCCGCTGCATCATAAAGGGGTTGGTTTCACCGCTCAGGTCATACACCCAAAAGGGCGGCACATGGTCCCTGGTCAATACAGGATCGGTCCACCTTTCAAAAATGCCGTTGTAAAAGGAATCGTCCACGCGGTTTTTGCGGGCCAGAAGCGTTTGGTACTCCAGATTCAGTTGCGCCGCCGTTTTCGTTGTCATAAAAGACACTCCCCATCCTGTCTGCCTGCCAAAGCAAGCTTTTTGGAAAGATACAGAACCAGATCATCGTCGTTTTTGCATTGCGCATACGGTGCCAGCGGATAGCCGCCAAACCAGGCGCCGCTGCCATCCGGGATATAGCCGCGCTTCACATACATCCGCTGGGCCGGCCCGTAGCCCGCGTGCAGACCCACGCCCAGGGAAACCAAACCGCTGAAGGAGGAAGCGATGCGCTCGGCCGTATCCATCAAAAGGCTTCCGACGCCCCGCCTTTGATACAGGGCAAGCACGTTGAAATCACAGATTTCAGGAATCCCCTTCCCCGCGAACGGCCCCGAAACGGCGCTTTTGCGCAGCGTTGCATACCCTGCGAACGCGCCCCGCACAAAGGCCGTGAACACCAGCCGCGTCCCTTCCCGCTGCTCACGATAATAGGAAGCAAATAGCGCGGCGGGCTTATGCCAGCCCTGTTGGCTGAAACCTTCCTCCATCACATAGATGTCGCCCTCCTCCATGGCGCGGATTACTACCCATTCATCCGGTAAAAATCCATAATGCCTCCCGATACGGCCCGCAGCGCCGGATTGTGACAAGCCCGCTTAACGGTTTTCCCTCTGTAAGCTTTCTTTCGCTTAACGCATTAGCTGCTGCTTTTATACCATAAACAAGCCGTGTTTGCAATCCCTTTCGGGGATTGCAAACACGGCACAGACCATCAACAAAGTCTGTTGGTGGTCTGATTTTTGTGAAAGGGTAAGAGAACCAAAAGGAGGATGGCACAAGAACGTCGAATATAAAAGCATAAAGAAAATGG
>JAEWNM010000127.1 GCA_023392755.1 Bacillota bacterium | reverse complement strand
ATAACCGACCCCGTAAGCGTCTCGGCTGGAAAACCCCCGCGGAGGTCTTCTTCTCTAAATCCCCCAGACGCTGTTGCACTTGACTTGACAATGTACCATCGCAAACCAGCGACATGTGCGGTGGTTTGCGAAGGAATTTCGAAGAAAATCCCTCCTTGCCCGAGCAAACGGCCGCAAAATGGCATCGCCATTTTGCAGTGAAGCGAGGGAAAAGCTCAACAAAGTGGCGTCAGCCACTTTGTTGATACACTGAAGCCGGGCGGTTTCCAGTAAGGAGACCGCCCGGCTTAGTGTATATATGGAAAGTATTACGCGTCCTTACGCTTCTTTTCGCCGATGCTGAGCAGCAGGTTCAGCAAAATGCCGGCCATGGCCGCCACGGCGATGCAGGGCAGCTGTGCGCCGAAGAAGGGGATCGATCCGTTGGACGGATCAAAGAAGAACTTGCCGCCGATGCCGATGATGAGGATGGTGGCGATAACGGCGATATTCTTGGGGTTGAACATGTCGGTCTTTTTATCCATCATGATGGCTACGCCCTGAGCGGCGATGGCACCGAACAGGTAGATTTCCAGGCCGCCGATGACCGTTGTGGGAATGGCATAGATGACGTTGATGAGCGGCGTGAAGCAGGCGATGACCATGGCGATGACGGCGGCGGCAAGCAGCACGGCGGCGGAGAAAACCTTCGTGATAGCCATGGCGCTGATGTTTTCGCCATAGTTGGTTCCGGCGGGGCCGCCCACAAAGCCGGCCACGATATCGCCGATGCCGTCGCCTATAAGGTTCAGGCCCAGCTTGTCTGCGATATTGTACAGCTTGCCGCCCTTTTTGCGGGACAGATCATTGACATAGATATCCAGTTGGTACACATGGGCGGTAGACTCCGGAATGGTGGCGATGGCGATGGGCATGATGGCCAGAACGGCGGCCCAGGAGGGAACGGGCAGCGTGAAGTGGGGCAGCGCGAACAGCGTTCCCACGTTTTCAACAGGCGCGCGGAAAACGGGCTCGCCTGTGGCCAGCTGCACGATATAGGCGACCACGCAGCCCGCGATAGGCCCCAGCAGCAAGGGAAGCTGCTTCCAGAAGCCCTTCAAATAGACGGAGAAGAGTATGGTGGCCAGCAGCGTGGACAGGGAAATGATCCATGCCTCCCTGCCTGCCAGCGGGGAAAGAACCCAGCCCAGCTTTTGCAGTGTGGTTTGGTCCAATTGGGCCGCCACGCTGGCGCTGTAGAAGAAGGGCGTTCCGGCGGCGTCCATCATGGCGTTGGCCGCCAGCGTCAGGCCGATGGCTATGGCGATGGGACCTGTTACGGATGCGGGCAGCACCTTTTCAATGGCGTCCCGGCCCAGAGACTTCACAATGAAGCCCGCGCCGATGGACACAAGGCCCGACATGATGATGCCGAACTGGGCCGCGCCAATTTGAGCGTCCAGGGTGGCGCCCGCCGCTTTTTCAGCGGCCATCAGGCCGATGATGGCCGACAGGTATGAGAAGCTGGAACCGTAGTACAGAGGAATCTTCCGGCCCGTAATGAGTACGAAACAAATGGTGGCCAGACCGCTGGCAAAGATGGTGGTGGAGACGTAGAAGCCGGTTAGCAGCGCGACGGCGATGGTGGCGGGGAACATGACGACAACCTGCTGGAGCGCGTATAGAAGCAGCTTCCAGACAGGCGGCCTCTCATCCGGCAGGTATCCAAGGTTGTGAGTGTTGGACGTCATGAAGATTCCTCCTTTATTTTGAAACGCCTTGGAGGGCGCTCCAGACAGTGACAAGGCCGCAAAACGGCTCCATGCGGCGGCGGGCTAGCCCTTTTCGTACAGCTGGATGCTGTTTTCGCCATCGGTTTCCATAAGGCGCACTGCAACCACCTCATTACGGGAGGTGGGCATGTTAAGCCCCACGTAATCCGCCCGGATGGGCAGCTCCCGGTGGCCCCTGTCCACCAGCACCGCAAGCTGTATGGAGGCCGGCCGGCCCAACGCCATCACGGCATCCATGGCCGCCCTGGCGGTGCGCCCTGTGAAAATCACATCGTCCACCAGAATGATGTTTTGGCGGGCGACCGGAAAAGGAATGCGCGTTTCGCCAAGCACAGGCTGCTCGCCGGAGGCGGTGAGATCATCCCGGTACAGCGTAATGTCCAGCTCGCCCACGGGAACCTTTATCCCCTCGAACCTTTCAATGTTGCCGGCAAGCCTTCCGGCCAGGGGAATGCCCCTGGTTCTGATGCCCACCAGGCACACGCTGGCAAGGTTCTGATGGTGCTCGATCACCTGGTGCGCCATGCGGGAAAGCGTGCGGTGAATTTTCAGTTCATCGGCAATCTGTGCCTTAAGCCGCATGACTCCCCCTCCTTCCGCCCATCAAAAAAGCCTGTCCGCGCGGATGCGCAGGCAAGCCAACATGTCCTTGTGCAAAAGCTCGCAGACAGGCGTAAAACATCTTGCCGGCATCAAGGTACCGAGTTAAAGATATTGCGTATTTGTTCAGTTGTAATCATTGTATCACAGGCATAGGCCGCGGGCAAGCAGAATTTCGCGGTTTTTTGCCGATTGCGGCGAATATTGTCAAAACAGATGCGCAGGCAGGCCGCGTTATGCCCGGGCCGAATCTTCCGCCGCAGGCCCAAGAGATGCCGCCTTTTTTTCGGACGGCAGCTTAAAGGCCACGAAAAGGTTGCCCAGCGAGAGGATGGCGGCGATGAAGAACACCCACTGGGGCCCCCACTGGTCCCAGACAACGGCGCTCAGCTGGGCGGCCAATATGGCCACGATATGATCCAGGCTGATGCCGGTGGACAGCGTAGCGGTAATCTCCTCATCGTTTAGGGCAATGGAGCGCAGGTAGATGGATTTGACGATGCCCAGCTGCATGGACAGCCTGTCAAGCACAAACAGGGAATACACCACCATCACCGGCCAGCCCGCGCCCGGCAGCACCCGGCTTGTGATGCCCCAAACCAAAAAGCCATAGAGCACATACACAACGATAAAGGAAAGGGCATCGGCGAACATCATGCGCCTGATGCCGAATTTGTCCATCCAGCGCCCAACCCAGTGCATGAAGAATATGCCCATGAAGCTGCTGGCGATGATCAAAAGCGACATGATATCCGCGCCCTTGCTCAAAAGCTGCACCACCACCCAGGAGCCGTATACGAACGCAATTTGCTTTTGCACGCCGTGCAGTATGGTAAGCATGTAGTAATACCGGTACTGCCTGCGGAACAGCAGCTTGAACCGCCGCTGGGCCGGGGGCCGCGGCCCCACATGCCGGATCAGAAGCAGCGACGCGCCGATGGCAACAATAAACGCGGCGGAGCCCAGCAGAAAAACGGTTTTGACAGGTGTGGTAAAGGAAAACGCGCCCGCCCGGAACCCGAAGAAAACAATGATGCCGGCCACACAGCCCATGGCCATTTTCGCGCTGGCATACTGGCCCATGCGCCGCCCCACCTGGTTGGGCTCCGCCAGGGCCATGCCGATGCTGTCCTGCAGCGGCATGAACAGGTGCATGCCCATGGAATTGATGAACAGGAACAAAAGCATGACGCCAAAGGAGGGCGTGAATATGCCCAGTGCCGTAAGCCCGACGCAGGCCAGCACCTGTGCCACAAGGCTTGCCTTTAAATCGCCCCAGGCGGACAGGGAGGCGATGACCAGGGCGCAGAGCATGCCCGGAAGCTCCCTTGGAAATTCAATAAAGCCCCGCTGGACAGTGGTAACCTGATACGCTTCCTTGAAATAATTGGCGTATATGGCGTCACTCAGGCCATTTCCCAGCGCCGCCGCCGTAATCAGTATAAAAAACAGCGCCATGTCCCTGCGCATCGTCCGCCTTTGCATGTTGCGTGCATCCCTTTCACCGCGCATTAAAAAGCATTTTCCTGTATTGTAACAGGCAAAACCGTTTACCGCAATGTGCAATTCGCCCAATTTTTCGTTTCATCCCGCGGCCGCCAGGCAATGGGTGGAAAAAAGCAACCGGCGATCGCTATAAAACCGCCCGGACATTATCCTGGCCCAGCAGTTTTTCCAGCGCCTGCTGCACTTGTTCGTCTCCGTCGCACCACATGCCCTTGGGGGTCAGCAGCGTAATGCGCTCCGCCGGGATGTGAAAGTACACCGGCACCGGGCCGGGATGCGCGCCAAGGACGGGCTTCACGGCATCCATCTGCTCCCGGCTTCCCCGAAGATACAGCTTCATGGGCGCCTGCTTGGCCAGCTGGGCGTCGGTAAGCATGGGCGAGGGCTGGTGGAAGGGCAGCGGGAACATGTCGTCGGGATCATCCGGCGGCATCTGCCGCTCCATGGCCGGCCGGGGCGCGGCCTGCTCCCCCGCGGAGGGGAGAAGGGGCGATACGCTGTCCACCAGCAGCTTTGTCTCCTCGTCCTCCCGGATGGACAGCTTTCCCGCAAGCACCACCAATTCGTCCGCCTTGAGCATCCCGCCGTATTTTTCGTACACCTTGGGGAAAACCAGACCCTCGATTTGACCTGTCAGGTCTTCCAGCGTAACAAAGCCCATGAAGGCGCCCTTCTTGGTGGCCTTGCCCCTGGCGTCCACAAGAATGCCGCCCATGCGCACGGCCATGCCGTCCATGGACTGCCCCTTGTCCTGCCGCTCCGAAAGCTCCGCCACGTACGCAGTGCTGCATTCCAGTTGAGTCAGCAGGTGCGCGTATTCATCCAGGGGATGGCCGCTGATGTAAACGCCCGTCATCTCCTTTTCCATGGAAAGGAGCGAGCGCCGCGGGAATTCCTCCACCGGGGGCAGCTTCTCCCGCAGAAAGCTTCTTTCCGAAAGGCTTCCGCCCATATCAAACAGCGAGACCTGCCCGGTCACGTTTTGCTTACGGCGGCCCGCGGCGGCCTCCAGCGCGGGCTCGTACACCTGCAAAAGCTGGGCGCGCCTGGCCCCGGTGCCGTCAAAGGCCCCCGCCTTGATGAGGCTTTCCACCACCCTTTTGTTGACGCTGTCGGTATCCACACGGTGGCAAAAATCAAAAATATCCTTGTATTTTCCTTCCCGCCGCTCCCTCTCAATGGCTTCCACCGCACCCTGGCCCACATTTTTTACCGCGCCAAGGCCAAATCGGATGCCCGGCCGGCCGGTGGAATCATCCATACGAAAGCGCCAGCCGCTGACGTTCACATCCGGCGGCAGGATGGGTATCTGATGGTCGCGGCAGTACTGTATGTACCCGGCGATTTTGGGGGAGTTGCCGTAGACGCTGTTCATGATGGCCGCCATGAAGGGCACGGGGTGATAGCGTTTGAGCCAGGCCGTTTGAACGGCCACCACACCGTAGGCGGCGGCATGGCTCTTGTTGAAGGCGTAGGAGGCGAAGGCGCTCATTTCATCGAAAATATGCTCCGCCACATCCGCCGGAACGCCATTGTTGACACAGCCGGGAATGGTCAGGTTCCCTTCCTTGTCCCGCATGCCGTGGACAAAATACTCCCGCTCCTTTTGCATTACGTCGTGCTTCTTTTTGGACATGGCACGGCGCATCAGGTCGCTGCGGCCCAGGGAATAGCCCGCCAGGTCGCGCACGATCTGCATCACCTGCTCCTGATAGACCATGCAGCCGTAGGTCACATCCAGGATCGGCTTGAGCAGCGGCGTTGCGTATGCAACGGCGGAAGGGTTGTGCTTGCCCTGGATGTAGCGGGGGATGCTTTCCATGGGGCCAGGCCGGTACAGGGAAATGGCGGCAATAATATCCTCAAAGTTTGCCGGTTTCATGCCGGTCAGAAAGCTGCGCATGCCGCCGCCTTCCAACTGGAACACCCCGTCGGTGTCCCCCTGGGAGATCATTTCATACACCGCGGGGTCATCAAGCGGAATGTCCTCCGGCGTAAGGTCGGTGCCCGCATCCCGCAGCATATCCAGGGTATCCCTGATAACGGTCAGCGTGCGCAGGCCTAAAAAGTCCATTTTCAATAGGCCCAGCTTTTCCAGGATGCCCATGGGGTACTGGGTGGTGACGACCTCGTCGTTTTTCTGCAGGGGCACATATTCTGTCACCGGGGCGCTGGTGATGAGCACGCCAGCGGCGTGGGTGCTGGCGTGGCGGGGCATGCCCTCCAGCGACAGCGCCGTGTCGATGAGCTTTTTCACCCTGTCGTCCCCTGCGTACGACGCGGCCAGGTCGGGGCTAACCTTAAGCGCCTTTTCCAGCGTCATGTTAAGCTCGAAGGGCACCGCCTTGGCGACCTTGTCCACATCCTGGTAGCTCATACCCAGCACGCGGCCCACGTCCCGCACAACGCCCCTGGCGGCCATTGTGCCAAAGGTGATAATCTGCGCCACGTGGTCGGCGCCGTACTTCAAGGCTACGTAATCGATAACCTCCTGGCGGCGCTCGTAGCAAAAGTCGATATCCAGGTCGGGCATGGATATGCGCTCGGGGTTTAAGAAACGCTCAAAGAGCAGGTGGTACTTCAGCGGGTCCAGTGCCGTGATGCCCAGGGTATAGGCCACAATGGAGCCGGCCCCGCTGCCGCGCCCCGGCCCTACCATGATGTTATGGCCTTTGGCGTAGCGTATAAAATCCCACACGATCAGAAAGTAATCGACATACCCCATGCTTTTGATGATGTCCAGCTCATACCGGAGGCGGCGGAAGGGCGCCTGGTCCTCCCCCGATTCGCTGGGATAGCGCTTTTCAAGGCCCTGCCTGCAAAGGGAAGTCAGCAGGGACAGAGGCGTTTCCCCGGGGGGTATGGGCTTAAAGCTGGGCAGGTGTATTTTACCAAAATCAAACGTCACACGGCACATGTCCGCCACCTTTTGCGTATTGTGTAGGGCGTCGGGCCAGGTGCCGAAGAGGGCGCGCATCTCCTCCTCGCTCTTTAGGTACAGCTCCTGCGTATCCATGCGCATGCGGGTTTCGTCCTCCAGCGTTTTGCCCGTCTGGATGCACATGAGGACTTCCTGGGCCGCCGCGTCCTCCCGCCGCAAATAGTGGGCGTCGTTGGTGGCGATCAGCGGCACGCCCGTTTCACGGCTTAGCCGGACAAGCTCCGGCAGCACCTGCTTTTCCTCCGGGATGCCGTGGTCCATGATCTCGATATAAAATTTGTCCTTGCCAAACAGGCTTTGCATGCGCAGCGCATATTCCTTGGCTTCCTGCCGCCTGCCCATTAAAAGCATTTTGGGTAGGTCGCCGCTTAAGCACGCGGACAGGCATATAAGGCCCTCCGCATACTTTTCCAGCAGCTTGTAATCAATGCGGGGCCGGTAATAAAAGCCCCTTAGGAAGCCTTCGCTCACCAGCGCCATCAGGTTTTGATAGCCCGTGTTGTTTTCGCACAGCAGAATCAGGTGGCTGTACTCCCGGGAAACCACCTGCTTGTCCTCCATATCCGGACAAATGTATACCTCACAGCCCAGAATGGGCCGGATGCCGTTTGCAACGCACTCCTGATAAAACTCCACCGCGCCGTACAAAACACCGTGGTCCGTTACGGCGCAGCTGTCCATATGAAGCTCTTTCAAGCGCTTGACAAGATGCCTGATCCGGCAGGCACCGTCCAGCAAGCTGTATTCCGTGTGAAGATGCAGGTGGGTAAAGGCCATATCGTTCACCTCGGGGATATTATAGCATACAGGGATGGGATAGGTTAGCGGGAAGGGGGCTTTTTGAAAAAATCCCCCTTCCCGCACCCATCCCCGAAAAACTCTAATAAAGGACACAAATACAACTTTTTATGGTATACTATACGGGACAATGAGGTGGATTTATGCCGTTATTCGAGTTTGATGAGCAATACCCGCTTTTTGATGCCACGCCTGTGGAGAACCTGTTTGTGCAGGAATATCTCCCCGCGGCCAAGGGCGATTATGTCAAGGTATATATATACGGCCTGATGCATACGTACCATCCCACCGCGGGCATGAACCTTGCCGTCATGGCAAGGGATCTGGGGCTTTCGGAAGAGGATGTGCTGTCCGCCTACCGTTACTGGGAGCGCAAGGGGCTGGTGCAGCGCACGGCGGACAACCCCCCTGCCTTCCGTTACATGAACGCCAAGCAGCTTCTTTTCATGCGCCAGTGCCCCGCGGAGGACAGGCAGTACACCCAGTTTGCCGATGCCCTGTACGCAGCCTTCGGGGAGGACAGGCAGCTGCACGGCCAGGAGACGAGCCTGGCCTATGAGTGGGTGGAGGATTTGAAGCTTCCCCCGGAGGTGGTGCTGATGCTGGTGCAGCATTTGATATCCACCCGTGGCAAGCATTTCAGCTTCAAGGCCGCCCAGAAGCTGGCGGTGCAATTGGCGGAGGAGCATGTGCACACCATTGAGGACGCGGAAATTACGCTTTCCCGTTCCAAAGCCGTACTGGAGGGCACCAGGAAGATACTGCGCCGGCTTGGCAAAAGGCATCAGCCTTCCGAGGACGAGATGGCGCTGTACCGCAAATGGACCGGCGACTGGGGCTACGGCCACGACGCCATTGAGGCCGCCTGCCGGGAAACCACCAAGGGCGACCCCACCATGGCCTACCTGGACGGTATCCTGGGCGGCCTGCGCAAGCGCGGTGAAAAAACGCCATCCTCCGCCAGGCAGGTGGAAAATCAACTGCAAAAGGAGCAGGAGGAAGCCGCTCCCCTCAAGGAGCTGTTCAGGGCCTTGGGCGTAAGCGGCCTAAACGTAAGCGAAGGCACGCTGTCCGTTTACCGGCAGATGCGCAATGTGGCTCCCCATGAAGTGATTTTGCTGGCCGCCAGAGAAGCCGCCCGATTCGGGGGCAGGCTGGACGACGTGCTGCGGCTTTTGACCACTTGGCACGACAAGGGGCTTGCAACGCCCCGGCAGGTGGAGGAATACATATCCGCCTTTTATGAAAGCAACCGGCTGCTGGCCCAACTGTTCGAGCAGTGCGGCAAGAGTGAAAAGCCCGCGGCATCGGATAGAACACTGCTGAATAAATGGCAGAAGGAATGGCATTTTACCGCCGAGATGCTGATGCTGGCGGCCTCCTACTCCCGGAGCGCGGATAAAAAAATGCCCTATATGGACGCCATGCTCAATGCCTGGCGCGAGCAGAACATTGGTACGCCGGAGGCGGCCCGGGCCGCCCGGGACCGCCGCGACAAAACGCCGGCCTCCGCCGCGCCCCAGCGCCGCGGCAAGGTGGTTACGGAGCAGCTGTACACCCAGCGCAAGTATGACGAAATCGACCTGAACAAATGGGCGGCCAGCATGATAGAGGAGGCAGGGGAAAACGATGCCTAACGCCATCATGAACGCGCTGATGATGCAATATGAAGCGCGGCAGGCACAAAACGCAAGGGAGGAAGAGCGGCGTTTGACGGAGGCGTCCGGCCTCTGCCCGGAAATCGGCCGCCTGACCGCCGCCCGCCGGGAGGCGCTTTTTTCCACCCTGCGCTCCGCGCTGGCCGCGGGAAAGCAAAGCGGCGCGGCCGACCGCTTGGCGGAAGAAATGGACCGGTATAACCGCAGGATACGGGAGCTGCTGCGCAAAAGCGGGCTGCCGGAGGATTTTTTGCAGCCGGTGTACCAGTGCCCGCTATGCAGGGACACGGGCTTTGTGGGCGAAACGGTCAAAAAGCGCTGCGCCTGCCTGAACCGGGAGTATTTCAAGCAGATGGGCAGGCAGATCGGCCTGAACGAACGCTCGCCCCAGACGTTTGAAACCTTCCGGGAGGACGTTTTTTCCCAGGAGATTATACCGGGCGCCAACGTAAGCCAGCGCACGTTCATGTGTTTTTTGCGGGACAAGTGCAAAAAATACGCCGACTCCTTCCCGGACACGCCCACGCCGGATATGCTGTTCATGGGCACCAGCGGCCTGGGAAAGACATTCCTCATGCAGGCCATCGCCCACCGGGTGCTGGAGCGGGGTTTTTCCGCCCTGTGCGTCAGCGCCTTCAAGGTGGTGGAAATGGCCAGGCAGGCGTATTTTTTACACAGCTCGGAGGAAAGCGCGCCCCTGTTTGACGTGAACCTGCTGCTGATTGACGATATGGGATCGGAGCCCTTGATGGACAACGTGACCGTAACGCAGCTGTACCACGTCATCAACGAGCGGCAAAACGCCGGGAAGCATACCATTTTGAGCACGAATCTCAACAGCGTGCAGTTCCAGGACCGATATACGGAAAGGCTTGGCTCGCGCCTGCTGTCCTCCGCCGGACAGTGCGAGCTGATCGCCTTTATCGGGGACGACATCCGCCGCAAGGTGTAAAGGGAGGGGGTTCCCTGTGGGCAATATCTGGCATGACATCGACCCCGGCCGCATTGCCAGCACGGAGTTTGCCGCCGTCATCGAAATCAGCAAGGGCGGCAAAAACAAATACGAGCTGGACAAGGAAACCGGGATGCTGATGCTGGACAGGGTGCTGTATACCTCCACCCACTATCCGGCCAACTACGGCTTCATCCCCCGCACGTATGCCGAGGACAATGATCCTTTGGATGTGCTGGTTTTGTGCCAGGAGGCCATATTGCCCCTGACGCTTGTCAAGTGCCGCCCCATCGGCATGATTACCATGGTGGACGGGGAATCGGCGGATGAGAAGATAATCGCCGTGCCTGTGGGCGACCCGTCCATGGCGGAGTATACCGACATCAGCCAGCTGCCCCAGCACACCTTTTCGGAAATCAGCCATTTTTTTGAGGTATACAAGAGCCTGGAGGGCAAGGTGACGGCAGTGAAAAACACGGCCGGCCGGGAAGCCGCCCGGCAGGTCATCACGGCGGCCATGGCAGGCTATGAAAGCCGCTTTCCCATTGGGGGAAAGGCAAAGGACGCGCCATGAACATACAGATTTACGTCAGCAAGAAAAATTTCGACGTGCAAAAGGCCGAGCGTTTTTTCAAGGAGCGCCGCGTCCCGTATCAATTGGTGGATTTGACGCGGCACCCCCTGGGCCGGCGGGAGCTGCAGCTTTTCGCGCAAAAGCTAACAGCCAGGGCGCTTGTGGACCGGGAGGACAAAAAAGTCAGGGAGCACCCCGTTTGCTACGCGCCAAACGACGATATCATTTTGTCGGAACTGATGCAAAAGCCCGCCCTCATGCGCTCGCCCCTGGTGCGCAACGGCACAATGGTCACCCTGGGCGCCGCGGAGGATGTCTGGAATTCATGGCTTAGTGAATAGCCTATACGAAAGCTAAAAAGAGGTGTTCGTATGCATGGCAAGCTCTCCCTCCAAAGCCGGCTTACCGCCTGCTTCCTGGCTTTTTCCGTGCTGCCGCTGATAACGTTCTTCCTGGTGTTTTTCCCATACCTTCGGGGGAGCATGCTCAAAAGCCGGATGGCCGCGCTGGAGGGGCTGGCCAACGCCAATGTCAGCGACCTGGAGCAGATGGGCGACTCCCTGCTGCGGGAGGGGGAACGGCTGGCCCTTGACCCGCGGGTGCTGGATGTGCTCGGCGCGCCCGCCGGGGCGGCGGATACCCCGGTGAAGGCCCATGCGGAAAGCTATCTGCATTCGATGGTGAACGAAAGCTGCCGCGGCGCGGCCCTCTTGAAAGCGGGCTGGAAGGTGGCGGCCTCCAGCCACGGGGCGGCCTATACCGGTGAGGCGCTGGCGCTGCTATTGGGCACTGACGGGTCGTTCAGCGGCCAGCGGGAGGTGAGCGGCCTGCTGCCTTCCCTGGTTGCGCCCGGAGAGCAATCCATTTACTTTACCGTGCCCATATTGTCCGGCAGCAGCCTGTTAGGCACGCTGGTGCGGGAAATGCCCCTGGACGTGCTGGAACGCAAGACGGCCTCCCTGCGCCAGGGGGAAACGGGGCGGATGATGCTGGTGGACCAAAGCGGCATGATACTGTCCCACACGGATAAAAAGCAGGTGGGAAAGGCGCTTGCCAGCGACAGGCTTCTATCGGTATTCCAAAGCTTTCAAAGCGGTCTGATGGAGCGCAGCGGCAACGGCAGCACGGCGCTTTACGGCGAACAGCAGGGGTACGGCTACCGCATACTGGGCAACATGCCCTGGATGCTGGTCGTGTACCAGGCGGAAAGCGAGCTTAGGTCACAGGAGGTACTCATCATACTCTTTGCGGTGCTGGCCACCCTGGGGT
>JAEWNM010000189.1 GCA_023392755.1 Bacillota bacterium | reverse complement strand
TCTGGTGGGCAAGACGGTGATCCTGCCCCTTATGGAACGCGAGATTCCCGTGGTGGCCGACAGCTATGTGGATAAAGAGTTTGGCACAGGCGCTGTGAAAATGACGCCGGCACACGACCCCAACGACTTTGAGGTGGCCCAGCGGCATAATTTGGCCATCCTGCGCGTGACCAATGACGACGGTACCATGAACGAGTTTGCGGGCAAATACGAAGGCCTTACCCAGTTGGAATGCCGCCGCCGTGTGGTGGAAGACCTGCAAAAGCTGGGCCTGCTGATTAAAACGGAAGACTATACCCATAACGTGGGCACCTGCTACCGCTGCCACAAAACGGTGGAGCCGCTGGTGAGCCGCCAATGGTTCGTGAAAATGAAGCCTTTGGCCGAGCCTGCCTTAAAGGCGGTGCGGGACGGAAAAACGAATTTTGTGCCCGAACGGTTTGCCAAAACGTATTACAATTGGATGGAGAACATCCGCGATTGGTGCATCAGCCGCCAGTTGTGGTGGGGGCACCGTATCCCGGCCTGGTACTGCGATGAATGCGGGCACATGAACGTTATGCGGGATGAGCCTTCCGCCTGCGCAAAGTGCGGCGGCACCTGCCTTCATCAGGATGAGGATGTGCTGGATACCTGGTTCTCCTCCGCCCTGTGGCCCTTCTCCACCCTTGGCTGGCCGGATAAGACGGAGGATTTGAAGTATTTCTATCCTACCGACGTGCTGGTGACGGGGTATGACATCATCTTTTTCTGGGTGGCGCGCATGATTTTCAGCGGCATTGAGCAAATGGGGGAAACACCCTTCCATACCGTGCTCATCCACGGTCTGGTCAGGGATGAAAAAGGCCGCAAAATGTCCAAATCCCTGGGCAACGGCGTGGACCCCCTGGATATCATCGATCAGTACGGCGCCGACGCGCTGCGCTTCTCCCTGGCCATGGGCGTAAGCCCCGGCAATGACACCCGTTTTTCCATCGAAAAGGTGGAGGCGGCCCGGAATTTTGCCAACAAGGTGTGGAATGCCTCCCGCTTTGTGCTGATGTATGCCCAAAACAGGGAAGAATTGGCCGGGAAAAACCTGCTTTTGCCGGACAAGTGGATTCTCTCCCGCTGCCAAACGGCCATACGGGAAGTATCCTCCCACATGGAAGACGGCGACTTTGGCCTGGCGGCCCAAAAGATTTACGACTTTACCTGGTCGGAGTTCTGCGACTGGTATATCGAGCTTTCCAAAGGCCGTTTGATGGGGGAGGATGCGCAAAGCCGCGCCACAGCCCAGGCCGTGCTTCTGCACGTACTGGAAACGCTGTTAAAGCTCCTGCATCCCTTCATGCCTTTTATGACCGAGGCGGTGTACAAAAGCCTGCCGGGCGCGAAGGGCTTCCTGATGCTGTCCGGCTGGCCCGGCATCGACCCCGCCTATGCGTTTACCGCGGAGGAAGGCCGTATGCAGGGTGTGATGGACATGATCAAAACCATCCGCAATCTGCGGGCTGAAATGAATGTAGCCGCCGGAAAGCGCACACGCCTCTTGCTGCTGCCTGCCGAAGGCTGGGATGCGGCGCTTGCTGGCGCTGAGCAGTATTTCCAGCGGCTGGCGGGGGTTTCCCAGTGCCAGCTCCTTGCGGACAGGGCGCAGATTTCGGAAAAAACGGTGAGCGCCGTTTGCTCCGCCGGGGAGCTCTTTATCCCCCTGGGCGATTTGGTGGACTTTGAAAAAGAAATCGCAAGGCTTGAAAAGGAACGGGAAAACCTGCTCAGGGAAATCGAGCGCGCGGCCGGAAAGCTCAATAACCCCGGCTTTATGCAAAAAGCCCCCGCCCAATTGGTGGAACAGGAAAAGGAAAAGCTTGCAACCAACCAGCAGATGGCGGCTACGCTTACAAGCCGCATTGCTGAACTGAAGGGGATGGGCGAATGAATGCCGAGCAAGCGGTCGCCTATATCCATGCCGCCCGGTACACAGGCGAGAAAAACGGGCTGGAGAACACCCGTGCCCTTTTGGAACAGTTAAAAATACCATGCACCCCAGTGCCCGCCATTCATGTGGCGGGCACCAATGGCAAGGGCTCCGTATGCGCCATGCTCGACAGCATGCTCAGGGCATGCGGTTTCAAAACCGGGTTGTATACGTCTCCTTTTTTGCAATTTTACAACGAGCGCATCCGCATTGGCGGCGTGCCCGTGACGGATGCTGTTTTGGCAGCGGCTGTCACCCGTGTGAAAGAAGCGGCGGACAGCCTTGGGGAACGGGGGATTAGCCCCACTGCCTTTGAACTGGGCACCGCCACCGCATTTTTGATCTTCAGGGAGCAAAAGGTGGATATCGCGGTTATCGAGGTCGGCCTGGGCGGGAGGCTTGACCCCACAAACGTACTGACGCCTTTGGTGTCCGTGATTACCGCGCTGGGCATGGATCATATGGCATATCTGGGCGATACCCTTGAAAAGATTGCCGGGGAGAAAGCGGGCATTGTGAAGCACAACGTTCCGGTGGTGCTGTATCCAGCCCATGAGGAGGCGGAGGCGGTGGTGCGGGCCGCCTGCGCGCAAAACAATGCTCCCCTTACCGCGCTCAGGCATAGGCAGGGTGTGTTCCGCCAGGCGGACGCACTGGGCAGCCGCGCAGATTTTGAACTGCCCCTTGGCTGGATGGAGGATGTGCATATCCCTTTGCCTGGCCTGCATCAGGTGGAAAACGCGCTTACTGCCCTCACCGTCATGGATTTGCTGCCCGGCTTTCCCGTAAGCCGGATGGCTATGCGGGAGGGGATGGAGCACGTCCGCTGGCCTGCCCGGCTCGAATGGGTCTTCGAGTCGCCCAGGGTGCTTTTGGACGGGGCGCACAACCCCCAGGGCGTGAATGCACTGCGCAGCTATGCCGACCTGTTCCTTCATCAGGAAAGACGGGTATTGTTAACCGGGGTTATGCGGGAGAAGGTCAACGGCGCAATGCTGGCCGATCTGGCTTCCCTGGCCGGGCAAGCTGTAACCGTGGCGCCGGATAACAACCGGGCGATGGCATCGGCGGAGCTGGCATCACTTTTGCAGGAGGAAGGCTGTGCGGCGGAAGCCGCGACAAGCCTTGATTCAGGTTTGCGGCGTGCCCGGGAGCTGGCCGGGCCGGATGGAATCATTATCGCGGCAGGCTCCCTGTATCTGGCTGGTGAACTGCGCACCATGCTGGGCTTGCGGGATGAAAGCCTTTCGTGATATGCTGGAGAAAAACATGGGAAATGCGGGAGGGGCTATGGAATTTCGTCATGAACCGGTGATGCTGGGGGAAGTGCTGCACTGGCTGGCTGTAAAGCCGGGCGGCGCCTATGCCGACGGCACCCTGGGGGGCGGCGGCCATAGCGCGGCCATACTGCGTACGGCCGGGGAAGGCGGTTCGCTGTACGGCATTGACCGCGACCCGGCGGCCATTGCGGCGGCTTCCCTGCGGCTGGGCGCATACCCCGGCTTTCATGCGCTCAAGGGCAATTTTCACGATGCGAAGGAGTTGCTTGGGGAGGCGGGCGCGCCGCCGCTGGATGGCGCGCTGCTGGACCTGGGCGTATCCTCCCACCAGCTGGATACGCCGGAGCGGGGCTTTTCCTATCATGAGGACGCGCCGCTGGATATGCGCATGGACCCTGATTCCGGCATCCCGGCGGCGCAGTGGCTTAAAAATGTCACGCAACAGGAACTGACGCGTGTTCTGTATGACTATGGCGAAGAAAAATGGGCGGCCCGCATCGCCCAGTTTGTGGTGCAGCGGCGGCAGCAGGCGCCCATTTCCACCACGGGCGATCTGGTGCGGCTGATTGATGACGCGATTCCCAAGGCGGTGCGCCGCAAGGATGAGGGGCACCCCGCGCGCCGTACCTTTCAGGCCATCCGCATTGCGGTAAACGATGAACTTGAGCCCCTGACATCCGCGCTGTTTGAACTGTTGAACTGTATAAAGCCCGGCGGGCGTCTGTGCGTGATCACCTTTCATTCCCTGGAGGACAGGCTGGTGAAGCTGGCCTTCCGAAGCATGCAAAACCCCTGTGTCTGCCCGCCCAAAGCGCCCATATGCACCTGCGGAAGAAAGCCGGTGGGCAGGGTTCTGGCAGGCGGCGCGGTGCAGCCAACCCCGGAGGAAGTGGAAGGCAACACCCGTGCCCGCAGCGCAAAGCTTCGGGTGGTGGAAAGGCTTTAAATTGCGGGAGGTACATTCATGCCAACACTGTATGTAGTCGCCACCCCTATCGGCAATTTAAGCGATATGAGCCCCCGGGCCGTGGAAACACTGAAAAGCGTCAGCCTGATCGCGGCGGAGGATACCCGTGTCACCATGAAACTCACCTCCCATTTTGACATTCATACACCCTTGACCAGCTGCCATGAACACAACGAAGAAAACAAATCTATAAAGATCATCGAAAAAATGCTGGCGGAGAACATCGACGCGGCGCTGACCACCGATGCCGGCACGCCTGCCATTTCCGATCCCGGCTATCAGCTGGTGAAAGCGGCCTGGGAGGCAGGCATCTCCGTCCTGCCCGTTCCCGGCCCGACGGCCATGGCGTCGGCGCTTTCCGTGTGCGGCTTTGATACTTCGGAGTTCGCGTTCTTTGGCTTCCTTCCCCGGCAAAAGAAAGAGCTTCGTGAGAAGCTGCTTGAATTGAGCCGGGGCGTGCCCGTGGCCGTTGTGCACGAGTCCCCCCACCGGGTGGTGGAACTGGTGGAGGCGCTTGAGCAAACGCTTCCAATGGCCCGCGTTGCCGTATGCTGCGACCTGACCAAGCGGTATGAGCTGACGCTGCGGGGAAGTGTGGCAAAGGTATTGGAAACCATGCGCCAAAACCCAAATGTGGAAAAGGGCGAGTATTGCCTGGTGCTGGATTTTCATGACGTGCCCAAACAAGAGGCAAAGCAGGGGACATGTGTCAGCCTGGAGGCCCGGATATTGGAGGCTGTTATGAATGGCGGCTCCCTGCGGGAGGCTGTGGATATGCTGACAGCTTCGGGGGTGAAGAAGAACGCGGCCTATGCCGCGTCCCTTAGGGTAAAGGGATTTCTTGACGTATAGGTAGGAGGGTGTATGAAGGATCTGCGCATGATATCGGCCGCTCAAGTCACCGAAACAGTAAAAGAACTGTGTATCCGTGCCAACTGCTTCCTGAATGAAGACATCGGCTGTGTCCTGTCCAATGCCTCGGAGGCGGAAACCTATCCGCCCGCCAAGGAAATACTTGATATCCTTAAGGAAAATGCCGTGGTGGCGCGGGAACAGCGCATGGCTATTTGCCAGGATACAGGGATGGCAGTGGTGTTTTTGACATTGGGGCAGGATGTGCATATTGACGGCGGTTCTCTGGAAGAAGCGGTGAATGAAGGCGTACGCCGGGGGTACGCGGAAGGCTTTTTGCGCAAGTCCGTCGTGGCGGACCCTCTTCGCCGCAGTAATACCGGTGACAATACCCCGGCGGTGATCCATACCCGCATCGTACCGGGGAAGGAATTGAAAATAGACGTGGCTCCCAAGGGGTTTGGCAGCGAAAACATGAGCCGCGTAGCCATGCTCAATCCATCTGATGGGCTGGAAGGCGTACAGCGATTCGTGCTGGAAACGGTGCGGCTTGCCGGGCCCAATCCATGCCCGCCCATGATATTGGGGGTGGGCATCGGCGGTACATTTGAAAAGGTTGCACAGCTGGCCAAAGAGGCGCTTATGGTTCCTCTTGATGAGAACCATCCCGATCCCTTTTATGCCGCGCTGGAGATGGAGCTGCTGACGCTGGTGAATGCGACCGGTATCGGGCCACAGGGGTTCGGCGGCAAAACCACCTGCCTTGGCGTCAAAATCAAAGCATACCCGACCCATATTGCCGGGCTGCCTGTGGCTGTGAATGTTGGCTGCCATGTGACAAGGCACGCCCAGGCGGTATTATAAGGAGGTGAACGCATGCCTGTTCGTTTGACAGCGCCTCTATCCCCGGAGGACGTTAAAAGCCTTCATGCCGGAGACAGCGTGCTTTTATCTGGTGAAGTCTATACCGCTCGGGACGCGGCCCATGAGCGGATGGCAAAGGCCGCCCAAAAGGGGGAGGCACTGCCCATTTCTTTGCAAGGGCAAACGTTGTATTACGCCGGACCTACACCAACGCCGCCCGGCAGAGCCGTGGGAGCCATCGGGCCTACCACCAGCACAAGAATGGACGCGTATACGCCGCTTCTGTTGTCCCTGGGCCTGAACGCCATGATCGGCAAGGGCAGGCGCTCCCCGCGGGTTGTGGAGGCCATGCAGGCGCATCCCGCCGTCTACTTTGCCGCCATAGGCGGCGCGGCGGCGCTGATGGCCCGGTGCATAACCGCCTGTGATGTGGTGGCTTATGAGGATTTGGGCACGGAATCCATCAAACGTCTGACACTCAAAGACCTTCCCCTCATCGTGGCGGTGGACTGTTATGGCGGGGATTATTATGAACTTGGGCAGCAGCGGTATAGGGATAGCCGGTAATGCGGCCTGCGGTCAGGTAAAATATTGCAGGAATCGCCAAGCTGTGCTATAGTATTTGCCGTGCCATACACAACCAAACCCAGAGGGAGTGGAAAGGAATTGCGTCTTTGCATTGTCTTTGCTCCATGCATGGTCTGATACGAGACGGCCGATGCATGGAGCGGTACCGCTGATGCTGGCCATCAGCAGTCAATAGCCGTCCGAATCAGGCTTTGCATTTTTCAAATACCGAGAAATTTGAAGGAGCAAAGCCATGAAAAAATCAAATACGATCCGCGGGCTGAAAAGCTTTCTGATTTTATGGGTCAGCCAGGCGGTATCATCGCTTGGCAGTGCAATGACAAGCTATGCGCTCATCATATGGGTGTACAGGCAGCAGGGCACGGCCACCAGCGTAGCCTATCTTTCCCTTTTTACCTATCTGCCGTCAATCCTTTTGTGCTTTGTTGCGGGAACGCTGGCCGACAAGTGGGACAAGAAGCGGATCATGCTTTACAGCGATCTGTTCGCTGCGGTGGGCACGCTGACGGTTTTTCTTTTGTATACCACAGGCTGCCTGAAGGTTTGGCATCTGTATGCGGTCAATTTCCTCATCAGCTTTATGCACGCGTTTCAGTTTCCCGCATCCTATGTGGCTGTGACCCTGCTTACGCCCAAGGACCAGTATGTGCGGGCAGGCGGCCTTCAGGCGCTTTCAGGTTCTCTTGTCACGGTTCTGACGCCGGCATGCGCCACAGCGGTCCTGGCCTTTGGCGGGCTGGAAACGGTCTTCGCCATAGACCTCTTGTCCTTTGCCGTCGCATTTTGCACGCTGCTTTTGTTTATCAGCATCCCTGCCGTACCGGCGAATGCCAAAGAGAAGAAGGCTCCGTTTTTGCGAAGCTGCCTGGACGGCTTTGTTTTTCTGAAGGCACACCGGCCCGTCATGAAGATCATCCTCTTCTTTTCCTTTGTGAACCTGATAGCCTATATGACAGGGTTTGGCATTCTGCCGGCCATGATTCTTGCAAGAACGGGGGACAATCAAACAACGCTGGGCATGGTGTCCACGGCCATCGGCATCGGCACGCTGGCGGGAAGCCTGCTTGTAACGCTGCTAAAGCCCGCGGGCAGCAAAACACGGGCCATTTTTCTGTCCTGTGCCATTTCGTTTCTCTTGTGCAACATTCCCTGGGCACTGGGCAAAAGCGCGTCTGTCTGGATTCCGGCGGCGTTTGTCGGCAACCTGCCGCTGCCTTTCCTGAACGCGAACCTCACGGCGGTCATGCGTACACAGGTGCCGCTTGAAATGCAGGGGCGTGTATTTTCTACCAGGGATACGCTGCAATTCTGCACAATCCCCCTGGGCCTCTTCCTTGGCGGTTATCTTGCGGACAACGTTTTTGAACCGCTGATGATGGGTGTATCTCCGTTGCAGCGCGTTCTTTCGCTGCTGGTGGGATCAGGCCGGGGTTCCGGTATGGCGTTCATGTTTCTTGTCACCGGCGCGGCAGGCTTTTTTGCCTCCCTCCTCAGCCTGAAGGATTCTTCATACAGGAAATTGGATACGTAAGGCTGGGCATGCCAAACCACGGCGGATAAATGCAAGAAAGGGGGGCATTGCGCCCCCTCAGTGTGTCAAC
>JAEWNM010000297.1 GCA_023392755.1 Bacillota bacterium | reverse complement strand
AAGGCTTGCACCCCTGTGCGGCGCCGTTTCCCTGGGACGAATATCAGGCACGGCGATTCACGATGAAAACGCAAACGGGATGGCTGAGGAAGGGGAAAATCCGCTTTCCGGCGTACACCTCACCCTTACCAGCCAGCGCACCGGCCAGGAGGCTGGAAACGTGACTACGGGTGCAGACGGCGCATTCATACTCGACCGTTTACGGCCGGGTGTTTACACGCTGGATATATCGCTCCCCTCGGGTATGGTTTTTGCCAGAAAGGGAGCCGACGCATTGATGAATCCGGTTCTTGAGCCTCATGGCAGCCTGCAGCTCGAAATCCGCATGGGGGATAGGCTGGATGGCCGTCTGGTTGGCGGCGTGCTTCCGGCTTCGGTTACAGGCCATGTGTGGATGGATGAGAATAATAATGGCCGTGAGGAACCGGAGGAGGCCCGTTTGGGCGGACTCGAGCTACAGGTGCTGGATACCCTGACCGGCAATGTTTTTGCCACGCTCCTGACCGATGACAACGGCATGTATGCAATCCCTGCCATTCAGCCGGGCACTTACGACTTTACTTTGAGCCTGCCTGGCAACAGCATAGCGGCGGATATGGCGGCAGGCGAGAACCTGTTCCACGACACTGCATCCGGCGTTGTAGCCTTGCCCGGATTAACGTTAAGGGAAGGCGAAGAACTTACGGACATCCGGGCTGGTGTGCGAAAATATACCTCCATTATGGGAACGGCATGGGCCGATATGCAGGGCACCATATCTCCGCAAAGCGGCGTACAGGTTTCGCTGTATGAGGCGGGCGACCTTCAAACACCACTGAAATCGGTTATGACTGGGGAAGACGGCGCGTATCGTTTCGATCAGCTTATGCCTGGAGAATACTGCATTGGCGCGGTATTGCCGCAAGGATATCTGTTTGTGAAGCCCCATGACGAAAGGCTTCAATCGGGTCAGGCTGCAAGTATCATTGCCGATACAGCCGCCGGCTGCGGTGAGGCT
Source organism: Bacillota bacterium (assembly GCA_023392755.1). Taxonomy (GTDB): domain Bacteria; phylum Bacillota; class Clostridia; order Christensenellales; family Aristaeellaceae; genus JAEWAH01. Next base: position 4,330 of record JAEWNM010000297.1, on the reverse strand, counting down.
TTCCCATTATACATGGGGGGAGATCAGGCGAGAATGGATATTGGTGCTGTTAGCACCGGCAAGCTGGGCGACTATGTGTGGCTTGACGAAAACAAAAACGGCCTGCAGGACTCGGGTGAGCCCGGTATCCCCGGCTTGACCGTTGTGCTCATGCAGGATGGGCAGCAGGCGGCGGCGGTTCTCACCGACGCATATGGCTACTATTTGTTTGATGGCGCATATCCTATGACGAGCCAGGTACGGGTCACCATGTACCCGGAGCTTGTGCCCACACAGCAGCGGACGGATTTCCCCCTGTTGGTGAGCGCGCTTATGGGACACGAGGGTGATATAGCCTATACAGGCGATGTAATGGTAACAAGCGGCGGCCGGAGTTTTGACTGTGACCTGGGTCTTGCGCTGAAGGATGGCAGCAAGCGTCCCGATGCCATCAAGCCGCCCCCTGCACAGAACTGGGAATGACAATTTCACCATACATTATGAGGGGGAGCAACGGCTTGTTCCCCCCAGCGTATCAACAAAGTGGCTGACGCCACTTTGTTGAGTTTTTCCCTCGCTACACTGCAAAATGGCTTTGCCATTTTGCGGCCGTTTGCTCGGGCAAGGAAGGAATTTCGTCGAAATTCCTCGCAAACCACCGCACATGTCGCTGGTTTGCGATCTAGAATCGGAGGGCTTCGGCCCTCCGATACCTCCCTGGGTTTTTTGATGGTCTGAGGGGGAACAACACCGTTGTTCCCCCCGTGTTATTCTCGCGAAAACTGCATAACAGCACTGAAAGCGTTTCGGCGAAAAAAAAAGAACCCGCCTTCATAAGGAAAGGGGTTCTTCATGATGCGTTCTCTATCCGGCAATTCACTGAGCCACCGCTTTGCTTAGGCTGCGGGCCAGACGGGCCTTTTTACGGTTGGCCGTATTCTTATGCAGAATGCCCTTGGCAGCCGCTTTATCGATGGCGGAGGTGGTTGCGCTCAACTGCACGTTGGCGGCACCGGGATTGGAAGCCAACTCAACCTGGAATTTCTTGACGGCAGTTTTAACGCCGGTCTTGATCATCCTGTTGCGCAGATTCTTCTTTTCATTGACCTTTACGCGCTTGATGGCGGACTTGATGTTCGGCAATTTCATTCACCTCCTTGAATCAGCGTGAATCAGCAAAAACTATTTTACCATGCATTGACTGGTTTTGCAAGTATTTTGTTCAAAAACAATTTTTTCTGCGTGCAAGAAATGTGCTGGGAAGCAACATGCGCAAGGTCGCAAGCGCTGCGGTCCTTCGCTGGGCAGGGCGGTGCACCAATGGTTTGAAAGCTGCCGCCTGATTCCGCATCATATCGCCCCCGCCATCAAAGAATAATCGGACGAAAGTAGTGGGGGTAAGAAAATGCAGGCAATTTTCCTTGTACTGTTGGCCGCGTTTTGCATCACGGAAAAAATAATTGTCATCAGGTGTATCAAGAACGGCAGCGTCGGTAAAATCAGATATATCGTTACGCCAACCGTCCTTTTCCTTTGTTTTCTGCTGGCGCTGTATATGGCGCGCATCAGCATTCCTTACGCTGTTTTGCTTCTCTCCATAGCTACAGTCTTTTTGCATACCTTTGTCGGGCTCTTTCTTGATTATTACAGACGTTCAAAAATATTCGACAGGTATCTGCATGGATTCGGCAGCTTTTCCTTTGCGTTGGTGCTCTATATAACGCTGGCCAAGGTGACGCAGCAGGGCGGATCGGCTTTCTTCCGCGCCGTATTTGTGGCGGCCCCGGGTATAGCGGCGGGCACCGTATTTGAAATCATGGAGTTTACACACGATTCCAAAAGTAAAATCAAAATGCAGCGGGGATTGAAAGACACCAATTTCGATCTGCTGTGCAATATTGTGGGATCAGTTGCGGCTGCCCTGCTGTCCGCCTTTGTCTATTTACAGTAAAAAACCGCCGAAACGCTTTTTGACAAACGTTTGAAGCGGTTTTGGTTTCGCCAGCCACCTGCAAAATATCAAAAGATGGCTCGAAAGGCCAGCCCTACGGCAAACAGGATCAGCGGAACGCCGATGACGGCACCGATAATGGTCATGCACAGCGCAACACCGACAGCGCCTAGAATCAGGGCAAATATCAGCGAAAACAGGCCGCCAACGGCGCCTAGTACGAAGCCGATGATTTTCCCGGCCAAGCCCAAAGCGCCGCCCACAATGCCGATAACCGCCGCAAAGGGCCATAGCAGACAACCCATACCACTCACCTCCTACAGGGAAAGTATACGGCTGCCGCATGGAAAATACAAAAAGGCAGGCATTAATTTTCCATGAGAATTTTCTCATTTGCACGGGCAACAAAAAAGCCCCGGAACGGGGCGGGATTGCTATGCTGCATTTCTTCCTGCGGCAGTGCGCTTTCTTTTCTGGGGGAGAGGGCGCATCCACTGGAAGATCAGCCACCCCACGCCGGCACCCAAAAAAATATCACCGATGCTGGCCAAACCCGAATGCGCAAAAGGTATCACCAGTGCATCCCCCAAAAACAGGAAGGGGGCGCCTTTCTCCGCCAGTACGTACTCAAACAATTCGCCTGACTGTATGCGTGCCAGCATGGGCGCCATTTCCGGAAAATCATGGATGATGGGTGCGACAGGCATGCGAAAACCGTACCAGGCAATAACGAACAGATTCAAAAAGCAAGCCAGGGCGATAAGGCGGACGGGTTTCCTTTTCCAATTGAGGAAGCAGAACAAAAACAAAAGCGAGTATTCAAGCAAAACGGCAATCCACAGCCATTGGTGCACGGGCACCGGTATGCGATGCTGCAAGAGCGGACAGGCCGCCTCCACCGCAAAAGACAGCGGCGGAAGCCATATCAGCCGCAGGGGATTTTCAGCGATATATTTGAGCCTCCCGCCGCACAGAAAGCTCAGCGGTATGGCCAGTGCAATGAAGTAGACAAGAATCATGCTTCAGCCGCCTGCTCTTTTTGTGATTTGATGATCGCCAGGTAAGTTTCCACCACAGCAGGGTGAAATTGCTTTCCGCTTTCCTCTATAAGGATGGACATTGCCTTTTCATCAGACATGCCTGGCCGGTAGGGGCGGTCACTGGTCATGGCGTCGAACGCATCGGCCACACCCAGTATATACGCCTCAAAGGATACGGCGTTATGGTCCAGCTTATCCGGATACCCTTTCCCGTCATACCGCTCGTGATGGTGGCGTATCATTTCCTTGATTTCTTCGGAAAGGCCAACCTTCTCCACAATGCTTACACCGATGGCGGGATGCTCCTCAATGCGGCGGCGCTCTTCCTCCGTCAGCCGGGCCGGCTTGTGCAGGATGATATCCTCTATGCCTATTTTGCCGATATCGTGCAACAGCGCCGCAATCTGTATTTCCTTTACCTTTTCTTTGGGCAGTCTCAGCGCCGCGGCAATTTGCAGTGCGATGGTTTCCACACGGCGTGAGTGCCCCTCCGTATATGTATCCTTTGCTTCCATGGCGGATACGAAGGCGTGGATCAATTTCATGTGTTGTACTTGGGATTCCAGGTACAGCGCCCAGGCATACCTTGCCAGCAGCAGGGGAAAGAGCATCAAAATGGCCAGCCAGTGCCCGTTTTCCATCATGAACAAAATGGCGATAAGCAAGCCCAGGGGCATTGCAAAGAGTACGTTGGGCAGTATTCTGCGTATCGCATCCACTGCGTCGTCCGTAGTAATCTGCTTATCCAATACAAAAATGATGAGCAATATGACATAGTTTATCAGAAAGGTACTGCTGGAGAATAAGAGCGCCGGCCAGATCACGCCGGGGAGAGTTGCGTTGCCGGGCGTGCCGCCTACTGCAAAAAACAATAAACCTGGAACCAATATGGAAATCATCAGGTTACTGTTGTTGAATGCCGACTTGTTGAAAGGTGTATTATATAAATGGTGATATGTCTTGGTTTCCTTGTCGTAATCCACGGTGAACAGCGAACTTATCAAATATACGCACATGGCCGCATACGGCCCTTTTGTGATAACGGCGGCCAGTATGCTCACTACCGATACATCCAGCGCCTGCTGGCCGTCGCCTACATAAATGGGCAGCGAACGGCATAATACGCACAGGATAACCAGACAGATCATTTGCTGAATCTCAAGGGACAGGTTGGCGGTATTCACATTGCTTATATATGTATAAAATGAATAAACGGCCAAAATAAGACCGATAAGCATGATAAAAAAAGTATATAATTTTGCCTTTCTGGACGTAAGGATCACCTCAATCATCTAGGAATAGAGGAGAACCATTATATGAAAACAGGTCCGCCACGCCCAATGCACTACCTCCAGGTCAT
>JAEWNM010000032.1 GCA_023392755.1 Bacillota bacterium | reverse complement strand
TCGTTGTTGGTCTACTCAATAACCGACCCCGTAAGCGTCTCGGCTGGAAAACCCCCGCGGAGGTCTTCTTCTCTAAATCCCCCAGACGCTGTTGCACTTGACTTGACAATGTACCATCGCAAACCAGCGACATGTGCGGTGGGTTGCGCGGGAATTTTGAAAAAATCCCTTCCTTGCCCGAGCAAACGGCCGCAAAAGGCGCAGCCTTTTGCAGTGCAGCGAGGGAAAAACTCAACAAAGTGGCGACAGCCACTTTGTTGACACACTAACCCGCCACCTGGTGGCGGGTTCCGCTGCAAAGAAGCCCGTACAGGCAGATGCCTTTGATACGGTTGCGATTATACGCAAAGATCGATGCCCAGCTTCTTCATCACGCACGTTTTGATCACTTCGGCGCAGCTGTCCCAGCCGATACGGGCGCTGTTCAGGCACAGGTCATAATGGATGGCATCCTTCCAGTTCTGGCCTGTGTAATACTTGTGGTAGTCGGAACGGTATTTGTCTGTGCGGCGGACGGCCTGGGCGGCTTCTCTTTCCGTCATGTCGGAGCGCTCCATAATGGTTTTGACGCAATCCTCAAAAGGCGCCTGAATATTGACGCTGACCACATTGGGCAGATCGCGCATAACGAAGTTCGCGGCCTTGCCCATAACAATGAAGGATTCGGTTTTTGCCAGCATCCGCAATATCTTCACCTGGTAGTTGAACAGGTTGATATCGGATACGAACTTGCTGTTTTCCGGGGCGAGCACGTTGCCGTAATGCTCCCGGTCGGGCACCAGCATCAGAAGGCGGCGGTTAAGCTTTTCATCCGCCAGTGCGAACAGCTCCTCGCTGATGCCGCTTTCTATGGAAGCCATTTGCAACAGTTCCTTGTCCATGAGCTTAATGTTAAGATCACCGGCGATTTTCAGCCCGATCTGCTTGCCGCCGCTGCCAAAGCCACGGGCGATGGTGATGACAAAATTCTTCATGGCACACGCTCCTTTGTCGTCGTTTAAGGCGGGGTCCTCCCTGTCACATGAAGGAGTTGCACATTGGGGATTTGGATGATGCTGACATTATCTTTCTTGGGCCGCGGCATCTTTTCCTGCTATTGGATGAACTAATCGCACAAAAGATTCCGCCGCCGCACTGTTACGCGCGGAATATGTGTACTTTGCAGGAATGCAGCGGAAAAACAGCAAAAAACCCGGCGAATCCATTTCTGCCGCGCGGAAATTGGTCAGCCGTGCTTGACATTATACTTAGCGTATCGTATACTTGTGCAATCAAACCGGCATGGGCCGATTTGCAGAATGGAAAAGCGATTCCTTCATATCCTGGATACAGGATATAGGCGCCGGACGGCGGCGCGGCAGGCCGGCTTTCTGTTCATTAATGGAGCAAAGATGCTTCTCAACAGCCTTTTAATGGCTTTGAGGAGCTTTTTTGGAATTTCCGGGCCAGGGCGTCTGTGCATTGGCACGGAGAAAAAATAAAAGGAGGCGTAAACCCATGAAGAGAGTCATTCCCTTGCTCATGTCACTGATGCTTGCGATGACCGTCGTAGCAAGCTGTGTCCCCGCAATGGCCGGAGCGGCTCTGCCCGTCGTCAAGATCGCCAGCGTTACCCCGCTCTCCGGCAGCCAGTCGGCACTGGGCGAATCCATCAAAAATGGTATTGAACTGGCGCTGAACGAGCGTGTGGAAGAGTTCAAGGCCCTGGGGTTTGACCTGCAGTTTGCGCCCCAGGACGATCAGGCCGACCCCAAGGTGGGTGTGAGCATCGCCCAGCGGCTGATTGAGGACAAGGATATCCTGGCCATTGTGGGCCACTACAACTCCGGCGTGGCCATCCCCTCCTCCGAGGTATACCTCCAGGGCGGCCTGCCCATGGTTTCCCCTGCCAACACGGCTACTGACGTTACAGACCGCGGCCTGCCCATCGTAAACCGCATCTGTGCCCGCGACGATGCCCAGGGCCCCGCCGGTGCCGACTTCATCTTCGGCCAGGGCAAAAAGACCGTGTTCATCCTTCAGGACAAGACCGCTTACGGCCAGGGTGTGGCCGATGAGTTCAAAAAGCGCTTTGAGGCCATCGGCGGCACGGTGCTGGGCTATGAAGGCATCACCGCCGGCGAAGCCGATTTCAGCGCCGTGGAAGAAATGATCCGCGCCAGCGGGGCGGAAGCTGTATACTTTGGCGGCATCTATCCCGAAGGCGGTCTGCTCATCAAGCAGCTGGATGAAAAGGGCATCGAGGTCCTCTTCCTGGGCCCGGACGGCATGGACTCTGCAGAGCTTGTGAACATTGCCGGCGATGCCGTTGTGGATACCTATTATACCTCCGTGGCCGCGGATATCTCCACCACCGAAAAAGGTGCCGTGTTTGCGGAAAACTACAAGGCAAAGTATGGCCGCGCGCCCGAGGCGTTCTCCGCCTACGGCTATGACGCCATGAACGTGACCCTCAATGCCGTAAAGGCCGCCGCCCAGGCCAATGGCGGCGCTCTGCCCACCCGTGAGCAGGTGGCTGCCGCCGCGCGCGCAACCAGCGGCTTCACCGGCCTGGCCACCAATGTTACCTTCAATGACATCGGCGACAACACGGAAGCTACCGTATACATCCTTGGCTTCACGCAGGCCGCCTACCCGCCGGAGGTCATGAACACCATCCCCGTGGCCGATTACCTGAAAAAGTAACCGCGCCGCCGCTGCCTGAAAAACAAATAATTGCGCCGCTTGCGGGAGAAGGGCAATGCCCTTCTCCTTCAATCCTCCACAGGGATGGATCGATGGGGTGAGGCCCTTCACCTGCAACCGGCAGCAGGGAGGTCGGTGGATTTTGAATCTTCAAATGCTGGCAAAGAGCATACCGCAGCTCTTGTCGGATGGCTTGGCACTGGGCTTTGTATACGCCATTGTGGCCCTTGGCTATACCATGGTATACGGCATTTTGGAATTCATCAATTTCGCGCACAGCGAGCTGTTCATGTTCGGCGCGTTTGTCGGCACGGAGGTTCTGCTGCTGCTCAAGTCCATGGGCCTCCTGGCGGGCATGTCCCCCACGGTGGCGTTACTT
>JAEWNM010000018.1 GCA_023392755.1 Bacillota bacterium | reverse complement strand
GCCAAGGGCGTCCCACCCTCCACACGGAAAAATCCCATGTGTTTCACCTCCACCGTTATTTCCCGTGCTTCATCCTATGCCGTCGGGAAAATTTGGTGAGGAAGGTGGAAAAAGGCGGGCCAAAGCTTAACGCAGGTTGCGTTCGCCGCTTCGGCTGATGTTAAGGAGGATGCCTACCGCCGCCATCAGTATGGATATGGAGGTGCCCCCCTTGCTGAAGAAAGGGAGCGGCAGACCTGTTGTGGGCAGGATTCCGACCACGACCCCCATGTTCAAAAATGCTTGTATGGTAATCATGGAAGTTATTCCGGCCGCAAGCAAACATCCGAATTTATCCTTGCATGTTACGGCAATGCGCATGCCCACAAACATAAAGACCACAAACAGCGTGATGACCACAAGGCATCCGAAGAGCCCAAAATCCTCCCCTACAATGGCGAAGATAAAGTCGCTTTCCGGGTATGGCAGGTAGGCATACTTTTGGCGGCCTCTGCCCAGCCCCATGCCGAAAAGCCCGCCGGAGCCAAAGGCGATCAGCGACTGTGCCAGTTGGTAACCCTCATCGCTCATCTTGGCAAAGGGATCGCGGAAGGACAGCAGCCTCTCCCTGCGGTAGGGCTCGCTCCAGGCATAAAAGAGGCCCGCCGCCGCACCCAGCAACCCCATCAGGCTCAAGTGCTTCCATTTGGCGCCTGCCATCAATACCATCACGCCGCTGACCATCAGGATGGACATGGCGGTGGAGAGATTGGGCTGCTCCAGTATCAAAAGAAAAAAGAAGGCGGGGGTCACCATCAGCGGCACAATGCCGCGGAACAAAAACCGAACGCTGTCGCCGCTGTTGGAAAGCGCCGTGGCCAAAAAAGCTACAATGGCAAATTTGCACAGTTCAGAAGGCTGAAAACTCATCCCTAAAATATTCAGCCAGCGCCTTGACCCGTTCAGGTATACACCGACGCCCGGAACAAGCACCAATACAAGCAAAACGGCGCTGGCCCCAAGCCCCGTTAATACCACCCAGGACTTTTTCCAAAATAAAAAGGGTATGCGGGATGCGGCGAACATGGCCAGAAGCCCCACACCGATACCGACAAGCTGCTCCTTGACCTCGCCCAGCGCGTCGCCCCTGTCCTGTGCGGTATAGTAAGTGGCGCTGAACAACACCAACAGCCCCGCCATCAGCAGGAGCATAAGCGTCACCACCATAGCGCCATCCACGCCGCGGCGCTTTTGCAAAGGCGCGGCGCTTGCGCCCGCCCGCGCGACGGCCACGAAATTCGTCATGCTTCCTTACCTTTCCAGCGGTTTTCTCCGCCCGTCAGGCTCCTTGGGGGAGTAAGGGAGCATAGAAAAGCTTGCTACGCAAGCACAGTGTGTCAACAAAGTGGCTGTCGCCACTTTGTTGAGCTTTTCCCTCGCCACACTGCAAAATGGCGTTGCCATTTTGCGGCCGTTTGCTCGGGCAAGGAGAGAATCTCTTCGAAATTCTTGCGCAAACCACCGCACATGTCGCTGGTTTGCGATCTAGATCGGAGGGCTTCGACCCTCCGATACCTCCTTTGATGGTCCAAGCTTGCTACGCAAGCACCCTTGGAGAATCAGCGTAATCCTGCATAAAGCCAGTCCCCGAACTCTGGCGGGCCTTCAACTACAGGGGGTTTGAAACATGGACGAATGCACATCCATTGCATCCCGGGTGCTGGCTTCTTAGCTGCGGACTGTGATTGATTGGAAAACCCTTTCATCTTCGCCCCTACTGTGTCGTTTGTTTGCTGATCCCTCTGCTGGAGATTGCGAAATCCGTTGCCTCCGTAGCTGAGCATCCATTCGATGCACCTCCGGGATTATCGAACGCATACAGGAAGCCAGCCATAAAAGGCCCAGGGTGACGGAATCCGGCCGCCGCCTGTGGCGGCAGTAGGACAGGTGTGGGCAACGGGCGAAACGGGCGCCGGAAGCAGCCGCGAACCGGCGCGGCGATTAACTATGCGGGAAGAAAGCCCTGGCCGCGCCCGCAGGCGCGAAATTTATTTTTCCCTTATACCAGCGCATTCACCATTTCCTTGAATATCCTGCCCCGCTGCTCATAATCCGAAAACATGTCAAAGCTGGCGCATGCCGGCGAATATAGCACATTGCCTCCGGGCACGGCATGGGCGCGGGCCTTTTCAATAGCATCCTTGAGCGTGGCGGCATGAGTAATGCGGTCAAAGCCGGCGTCAAGCAACGCCTTTTCAATCTGCCCCGCAGTCTGCCCCAGGAGCACGGCATGGGCCATATGCGGCGAAGCCTTCATCTCCTTTGCCAGGGGTGAAAAATCGGCATGCTTGTCATAACCGCCCAGCATGATCACCGTAGCCGCGCGCATGGTCTGCACGGCCTTGATGGTGGAATCCACATTGGTTCCCTTGCTGTCGTTATAGTAGACAACGCCATCCAGGTCCCGAACACGTTCAATACGGTGCTCCACTCCCTGAAATGTACGCAGGGAATGGCGGATCACCGGCGCGGGCACGCCCATGGCCACCGCCACGGCAGTGGCGGCCAGCGCGTTTTCCAGGTTATGGGGGCCGGGGATATATACGGCGTCCGTTTCGCACACGGCCCGCGTCTCACCGCCCCAGGCGCATACGATCTTGCCATTTTCCACAAAAGCGCCAAGGGGAACCGCCTGCGTTCTGGAAAACCAGGCCACGCGGCTTGTAAGCTGCCCGGCCATCTCCTGCAAAATGGGATCATCAAAATTCAGCACCGCCACATCCTGGCTGTTTTGGTTTTCAAACAGCCGCGCCTTCATGCGGATGTATTCCTGCATGGTTCCGTGGCGATTTAGATGATCCTCGGTAATATTCAGCAGCGCAGCCACTTTGGGATGGAATGTATCGATGCTCTCCAGCTGGAAGCTGGAAACCTCCGCCACGATCACATCCTCGCGGCGGCTTGACATGGCGGCCAGGCACATGGGATAGCCGATGTTCCCCGCCACATATGTCAGTTTCCCGGCATTTTTGAATATCTCGCCCAGCAGCGACACCGTAGTGGTTTTTCCGTTGGTTCCGGAAACGGCTACCACCGTGCCCTCCGCCAGCTGATAGCCCAATTCCAGTTCGGCAACAACGGGCAGGCCCATTTCCCTCGCTTTAGCGATAAAGGGCGCTTGGATGGGCACACCGGGGCTTATAACAATCAAATCCACCTGGTCAAGCAGCGTTTCCGGCTCCTCTCCCAGGTGCCACTTTACGGGTAGGGCATCCAGCTCGTCAAGGGAAATGCGCAGGTCCTCCCGCTTCTTCTGATCCACCAGAAAGGGCGTGGCGCCATGCTTCACCAATAATTGCGCAGCGGCCACGCCGCTGCGGGCCATGCCTACCACCATCACATTTTTGTGCTCCCAGTTCAAGCAAATACCCCCTTAAAGCCGGATAAGCGCCGCATCTGAATTAGTATATGCCGGGAATATTCATGGATAGGATTGCCACCAGGGATAAAATACCGGTGACGATGGCGTACAGCGCCACCACCTGCGTTTCCGAATACCCGCTCAGTTCAAAGTGATAATGTATAGGCGACATCTTGATGATGCGCTTGCCATGGGTAAGCTTGAAATAAATCCGCTGCACGATCACCGACACCGAGGACATCACCATGGTGAAGGCAATCAACAGCAGCATCAGCGGCTGGCGCAGCAAAAGCGCCATGGCCACCGTGGCCCCGCCGATGAAAAAGGAGCCGGTATCCCCCATAAACACCATGGCGGGGTAACGGTTGAAGCGTAAAAAGCCCATGCACGCCCCCGTCAGCGCCAAGGCGAAGATGCCGATATTATGCAGGTTGTCGCCGTACATGCCAGAACTGAGCAGTGCCGCGGCAGGCAGAAGAAAAACGGACATCAAGCCCCATGCCGCGCTGCCGATTACTGTCACGGTGGACAAAAGGCCGTCCATTCCATCCTGCAAATTTGCGCTGTTGGTCATAAAGATTACCACCAGCGTCATCAAGGGAATGTAGAAGATGCCCAGGTTCCACTCCACGTTGAAAAAAGGCACCCATATGCTGCTGCCCACCTGGGGATGAAAATAGCAGTACACGGAAAAGCCCGCCGCCAGCACCACCTGGCCAGCGATTTTCTGCCAGGGCGTCAGGCCAAGGCTGCGCTTTTTGACTACCTTGATGTAGTCGTCGATAAAGCCGATAATCATGCTCAAAAGCGCCAGCAAACAGGCGGCCAGCGAAAAATCCCATACGCCATGCCACTGCCCCTGGTGCAGGGCAAGTGCCGCCGCAACGGTGACAAAGCCGATAAGCAGCCCGCCCATGGTGGGCGTTCCCTGTTTCGTCTTGTGGGACTGGGGGCCTAATTCATAAATCGTCTGCCCGAACTTCAATTTGCGAAGGACAGGCAAAACCTTGGGACCCAGTACCAATAAAAGCGCAAAGGCGGCCAGAAGCGCCAGAATCATCCTTTGCATGTCATTCCTCCTCGTACTCTATGCCATAAGGCGGCTACTCCTGCATTTCCTGCAAAAGCTCCGCAACCACCACTTTTTCATCAAAAGACCGCTTGACGCCCATAATCTCCTGGTAGGTTTCATGCCCCTTCCCAGCCAGTATGATGATATCCCCCTCCCGTCCCGTTTTCAGCGCGTGGCGTATGGCCTCCCGTCGGTTCTCGATCACGGTATACTGGCCGCGGGTCCGTTTGATCCCTTCCTCAATGGCGGCCAGTATGGCGTACGGGTCTTCCGTACGGGGATTGTCGCTGGTCAGAATGGAGTAATCCGCCAGCCGCCCGCCAATTTCACCCATGATGGGCCGCTTTCCATGGTCGCGGTCTCCGCCGCAGCCAAAGACAACAATCACCCGCTTCCTGGCAAACTCCCGCACGGTGGTCAATATGTTTTCCAGCGCGTCCGGCGAATGGGAATAGTCGAGGATTACCTTATAGGGTGTGTTGGTAGGCAGCATTTCAATGCGGCCCGGCACGGCCTTCACGCTTTCCAGCCCCAATTTGATGTCCTCTCCCGAAACGCCAAGGATCATGGCCAGGGAGGCTGCCGCAATAGCGTTGTAGACATTGAACATACCCGTCATTTTCAGGTTGATGGTGACATTGTGCATGTCCTGCAGCTTCAAATCAAAGCATACGCCGTCCTCGCTGATTTCAATATCCCTGGCGTACAGATCGGCGCTGGCGCAGATGCCGTAGGTGATATATGGTATTTTGAGGTCCTTGAGCATACCGGGGGTGGTATCCTCATCCGCATTGAAGGAAGCGTTGCGCGTCATACCGGATGTGAAAAGAAGCTTCTTTGCTTCGAAATAGCGTTCCATGGTATGGAAATAGTCCAAATGATCCTGGGATAGGTTCGTATAGCAGGCCGCTTCGAATTCCAGCCCGTCCAGCCGATGCATGTCCATGGCATGGGCGGAAACCTCCATGCTCACCACCTGTACCCCCGCGTCAGCCATCTGCCTGAGCGTGGATTGCAGCTCAATGGGGTCGGGGGTGGTCAGTTCGCTCTTCAGCTTGCGGCTGCCGATCATGTTGCCCGTTGTGCCGATCAGGCCGCAGCTGTAGCCCGCCTGCTCCATAATGGCTTTCAAGAGATAACTGGTGGTCGTCTTTCCCTTGGTGCCCGTTACACCCACCAGTTTCATGCGCCTTGCCGGATGGCCGAAAAAAGCAGCCGCCATGCGGGCCATGGCCGCGCGGCCATTGGATACCAACACCTGGGCCACAGGCACATCGGGCAAAAAACGTTCCACCACCAGGCATACACAGCCGTTTGCAACTGCCTGGGGAGCGAACTGGTGGGCATCAAAGCGCGCCCCGGATATGCAGAAGAACAGCCCCTTCTCCACCTTTTCCCGGCTGTTGGAGGTGATTTGACCGATATCCACCGTCCTGTCTCCCCGGGTATCCAGCAAATAGGGCAAATCGGCAAGCAACGCTTCCAATCTCATCTTGTGTCCCTCCGCTTAAGCATACTTGGGATTTATCCGCCCGGCATCTGAAACTGCACCGTCACCTTTTTCCCGGGAGCCACGTATTCCCCTGCCGCGGGCGATTGGGAAAACGCAAGGCCGCTGCCTGTAATCTCCATCTCCAGCGTGCGCATCCTCAGCAGCCTTCCGGCTTCCGCCATGGACAGCCCGACGATATCCGGCACCCGAACCAGTTCCATGGGTGTCAGCACCTCACCCTGCTGGGTATAGAGCATCACCTGGCTGCCAATGAGAAGGGATGTGCCCGCCGCGGGCATCTGGCCGGTAACGGTGTCCGACTGCCCGTCATCCACCGTGAGAAGCTTCAGCTCCCCCAACGTCCTTTTGGCATCCTTCAGGAAACGCCCCACCACATCGGGCACTGTCACTTCAGGTCTTTGCGTGGCGGAAGGGTCCGACGGGGCGATGCCCATATACTTGAGTGTATCAGCCATCACCTGTCTGGCAAAAGGCGCCGCGGTAGTGCCGCCGTAATCCACCGGCACATGGGCTTCATCCACCACCACCAGGATGGCGAACTGCGGATTATCCGCCGGGGCGAACCCCAGAAACGAGCCGATGTGCACGTCCCTGACGATTTTCCCATCCTTGTAGACCTGGGCGGTGCCCGTCTTGCCGCCAATCCGATAGCCCGCTATGGCGGCGTTCCTGCCGCCGCCTTCGGCCACCACACCCTCCAGCAGCTCGCGCATGGTGGCGGATGATTCGGGGCTGATGGGGTTTGCCACCACCTGGGGGCCATTGCGCTGGAGCACTTCCCCCTCCGGGGACAGTATTTCCGCTACCAGGTAGGGCTTCAAAAGCCGGCCGCCGTTTACAGCCGCACAGGCCGCGGTGATCATTTGCAGCGGGGTCACCGCAATGCTTTGGCCAAAGCCGATGCGGGCGATATCCACGGTTTTTACATACCGGCTGTTGATCAGTATACCCGATGTTTCCCCCGGCAAGTCGATGCCGGCCGGTGTACCCAAGCCAAAAGCCTTCAGATATTTGTAGAAGGTGTCCTTGCCCATGCGGACCGCCAGCTCAACAAACACCGGATTGCAGCTGTTTTGGAGCGCCTCCCGCATGCTCTCCGCACCGTGGGGGCTGCCCCAGCAGCGGATGGTATCACCGTCCACCGTAACCTTTCCGGAGCAGTAAAATCTGTCATCCGGATTGGTGACGCCGCTGTCAATGGCGGCGGAGGCCGTAACGATCTTGAAGGTGGAACCCGGCTCGTACACGTTGCTGATGATATTGATCCGCATCAGCTGATGCAGCGTCTCAATGGCGTCCCGCGGCGGCGCGTTCGGATCGTAATCAGGCTTGGATGTCATGGCCATAATTGCGCCCGTCTTCACATCCATCATAATGGCGTGCACGGCTTTGGCGTCGTTTACGGCGTAGCATTCCCGCATGGCCTTTTCGCAAAAGCCCTGAATGGTGCTGTCAATGGTCAGCTTCAGGGTGTTCCCGGCCTGGGGTTCGATATAGGCCGTCTGCCCGTCGGGCAGCGTGCGTGCCCTGGCGTCCACCTCATGGACGAATGCGCCCGGCCGCCCTTTAAGCAGCGTATCATACTGCTGTTCCAGCCCCGATTGGCCCACGCTGTCCACATTGGTCAAGCCCAGCGCCTGGGACAAAAACGCACCCTTGGGGTAAAAGCGCATGGTGTCCTCGTCAAAGCTGATGCCCTGCAGCGTCTTGTTTTTGGCGTAATCGGGCTTGGCCATCAGGCTGCGGATTTCATCCACGGTATCGCGGCTGACCTGCCGCTTGAGGATCACCGATGCTTTCGTCTTATCCTTAAGCTTTGTAAGCGAGCTTTCCCGGCTGATGTTAAGCAATGGGCAGAGTATGTCCAGCATCGCCTCCGGTTCTTTTACCAGCTGCGGATTGGCGCAGACAATGTAGGCCGTGGTGCTTAACGTAATTGTCTGCCCCAGGCGGTCCACAATGCTGCCGCGCCTGGCCGATACCGCGCCGGACCTGGTCCACTGGCTCACACCCCTGGACGTAAGCGATTCGGCCTGAAAAATGGTAAGACTGCCGATGCGCACGCCCACCGCTCCGAAGAGCAGCACAAAAACGCAAGTCAGCAGCAGCAGTCTTTTGCGGATCAAAAGCTCGGGATACAACGCTCATCCCCCCGGCGGCTTTTGAAAGAAGCGCCAACGGCACTTCAGTCAAGAAAGCCGAACAGTGTGGCATAAATACCAGTGCGCGCCTGGGGGACGGCGGCCTGGACGCTTTCCATGTCCTTGCGGGTATCGGGAACTGTCAAATAGACTACATCCGCTCCCTCGGCCGACACCATGCCAAGGTTGCGGGCTGCCGCATAGCAAATCTTCGCGCCGTCGGATACTTCGTCCAGCTGTATGGCCAGCGCATTGTTTTCCTTCTGGCCGGCTTCGATCTGTGCGCGCAGGGAATTGAGGCTCTTTGCTTTTTCCGTCATCCTACTGGTGT
Organism: Bacillota bacterium; assembly: GCA_023392755.1. Lineage (GTDB taxonomy): Bacteria > Bacillota > Clostridia > Christensenellales > Aristaeellaceae > JAEWAH01. The sequence goes on along the minus strand of JAEWNM010000018.1, from coordinate 7,800 downwards.
TCATCAGCGTAATGATACCCAGCGCAAACACGAAAAAGCCAGTGATGCACAAAGCCGCCCTGAAGGTAAGGCCGCCCTGGACAGGACGCTGGTGGCGGGGTTCGGTAATGGAGGCCGAGCGCATGCGCGGTGCGCGCCGAAGCGGGCGCCGCCTGGGAACAGGCATATCGTTCTCATCCAAATCGCCAAAGGGAAGCAATACGTTGGGACGCACGGTTATCCTGCATGTGCTGCCGCTGCACGCCCCGACCTGGGCATACCTGCCCTTCCCGGCACGGCTCATGCCGATGGCGCTTGTCATACGTATCCTATCCCCCTTTGAGCCGGTTTAGAACCGGCTATACCTCCAGGCTGCCCATGAACTCCAGAATGTCGTCCTCGTTCTCCTTGTAGTACAGCTCCACTTCCGCCGCTTTCTCGCTGGTGACAATGCGGATATGGTCCTGAATGCCGCTGATCTCCACATCCCTGGCGTCTCCCAGCATTTCCTGGCGCAGTTTGGCCGGCAGCAGGAGCCGCCCCTGGTTATCGCTTTCCACCTTGGGGTAGCTGAACTTGAAAAACCGGTTCAAATATACCTGCACCTTAGGCTTGTTGCCGTGAACCCGCCGGATTTCAGACAGCTCTTTGAGCAGTGCCTGCCATGTGCGCTGCGGGTAAAGCGCGATAGCCTTTTGATCCCTTGTGGGGCCGATGGTGAACTGCTTGCCAAGGCTTTCCCTGTAATCAGACGGGATGATGATCCGGCCTTTGCCGTCGATGGCGTGGTCATAGCAGCCAAAAAAAGCGTCTTCGGGCGCTTCCGGGGTGAAATTGCCAGCCTGAACAGGCTTTTCTGCTGCTTCGGTCTGCGGCGCGTCCGCCGAGCCATTCAGCATGCCCTTCTCATCGTCCGCCACAACTTCACCTCCAGGCCCACCACTTTGCACCACTTTTAGGGATGTGCAACCATTATGCACCACTTTTAAGCTTGCGTCAATTCCTGTTCGCAATATTTTTTTCCAAACATGCGCCGCACTTTTGTAACAAATAGCCATGTTTTGAGAAATTATGTTCGCATTTATGCCGGGAGATAAACAAAAAAGGCGTCCCGGCACTGCCTGAACGCCTTGCGTTATCGAATTTTCCCCAGAAAATCCTGTTTATTGTGAAAAATAGATGAAAATAATCCGTAGTTTTTTTTACGGAGAAGGCCAAAAGATTAATCTTCCCGCAGGGTTTCCTTGCGCATGCCGGCCGCCGCTTCCGTGATGTTCAAAAGTGAAAAGCCCAAGCCATCACAGGATACAAGATAGCATCGTATGCCACGCCATACCCCTGTGAATCCACCCTTGAGGCCCGGCCCATGAAGATGACCGTAAATGACGTCTTTTACGCCATACCGCTCCATCAGCTCCGTAAAGCCCGATGGCTCCTGCCTTTCATTGAAGGGGGGGTAATGCAGCATCGCCAGCTTGGGCAGATCAGGCCCTCTTTTTTCCGCGTCCTGCAAGGACATTTCAAAACGCATCACTTCCCGTTGATAGATGCGCATATCCTCCTTGTCCAGCCCTGAATCTCCGGGGAGCACCCAGCCGCGTGTACCGCAAATCGCATAGCCCCCAACCGTCAGCGCGTCGTTTTGAAGGGCATGCATGCCCTTGGGCAAAGCGGCCCGAAGCCTTGTAATGGTTCCCCACCAATAGTCATGGTTGCCCCGCAGGAGCACCTTGTTCCCCGGCAGCGCGCCGATGGCCTCAAGGTCCGGCAGGGCCTCCTCCAGGCGCATGGCCCAGCTGATATCGCCAGGGAGAAGCACAAGATCGTCAGGCTTCACCCGCCGCCGCCAGTCGCCGGCGATTTTTTCGAAGTGGTTTTCCCAATGGCTTCCGAAGACGTCCATGGGCTTTGTGTCCCCGCCGGGCAGGTGCAGATCACCGATGGCAAAGATTGTCATGTTTCCTCACGATGATGTGTTTGCTGTGGATACATTCCTGTCCGCCAGGCAGGCTTAAGCAAAAACAGAGTACTTGCCATGCCGCGGGAAGCAGCAGGCTGCGAAGCCCGGCGGCCGCAGGTGGCGGCAATAGGCCGGGCGGAGGTGGCGGCCGAAGCAGGGCGGTGGGAACGGCAGTGAACCGGTGCGGCAATTGAGCCAGCCGGGGACTGCCTGCGGCAGCGGACTGCGGCAATGTTTGAAGCCGAATGTGACTATGCTGCCGCCATTCACGCGCGCTTTCCGGACCGTATGCCCCAGGCCGTCCCGGCACGGCGTATGCCGGCTTAAGGGCATGCAAACAAACGTGCAATGCCCTCAAAATAACAAAACGTCATCTTGATAAGTTACTCTTCCTCTTCCTCCTCGTCGTCCTCCTGCTCATCTTCCTCATCCTCCCGTACGCTTTCCAGGGACAACTCACTCTCAATCTCCCCAAATTCACGCTCGGGTATTTCTTCATCCATCTCTGGTATGATTTCATCCATCGTACTTACAGGATCGATGGTCAGGCTGGTCTCGTCCACGATTTCGGGGGCGTCACCATCGTCCTCATGCCCGCTTCCGTTCAGCTCCTTCAGGCAGAAAAGGCATACATCCTTTCCGGGAAGGGCCGGGGCCTCGTTGCAAACGGAGCAAAGCTCCAGCTCTTCGCGGGGCTGCTCGCCCTTCATCTCCCGAAGGCATACTTTGCAGTATTTTTCTCCTTCCTGTATATAGTTCAGGTCGCAGCGCGGGCATTTCACCAAATTCATCATGGCATCCTCCTTATATTGCGGGCGTGTACTTCCTATTAGACAGATTGGATGATATTCCCTTTCCAGTTCCTTGCCAGTTTTGTTGAATATATTTGAACATTATATTACGCTGATGTTGCTTAAGCGACATATTGTCGTAACAATTAGGAGGTGTCTTATGAACCGAAAGCAACTCGCAGCCGTCCTGTGCCTGATTCTCGTTCTTGTGGCGGCCGGCACTGCCCTGGCATCCAGCGGACCAACCTCGCAATTTTATTCTTCCGGCTGGTACATTGTAAACACACCGCCCTGCAGAACCCAGACAACCCCCGTACCGAATGGCACGGTCGGCGGCAGCGGCAGCCCAGCGCAGTCAACACCCTGCCCGACTGCCATATCCGGTGGAAGCAAAGCGCCCATCTTGATAATCGACAATCCCTCGGGCAAGCCCTGCCCACTTGCCAAGACGCCTGCGCCTACGGCGGCTCCCACCCAAGCTCCTACGGCGGTCCCCACGGTTGCGCCCACGGCGGCTCCCACAGCGGTTCCTACCGCAGCTCCCACATCGGTTCCTACCGCGAATCCCACATTGAAGCCAACGCTTGCTCCTACGGCAGCCCCCACCGCAAAGCCTACGGCTGTCCCGACGGCGAAGCCCACGCCTGCTCCTACAGCGCCCGACAATTATACTCCTGTTTCCGTCTCGGCGCAAGAGCAGCAGGCTGCAAATTTACTCAACCAGGACCGGGCCAACAACGGCTTGTCCACCCTGACCCTGGACCCTGAGCTTTGCAGAATCGCCCGCATCAAATCCACGGATATGTATCAAAACAATTACTTCGCGCATGAATCCCCTACCCTGGGCAATGCAGGCGACCTGCTCCGCAGCAATGGCTACAAGTTTTCCGGCTGGGGCGAGAACATTGCCCACCATGCCAACGTGACAAAGGCGCAAGCTGCCTTTATGTCCAGCGATGGCCACCGCCGGAACATTCTTGGCAGCCAATGGACCAAAATGGGCATCGGCGTATGCCTTGACAAAAACGGGTTTGTATATGTAACTCAGATTTTCGTCAGGTAACAATCGCTATTGCGCTCCGCCCTCCGCCCCCGGGAAAGGATAGATGCCTTCCCAGGCGGAGGGCGGACGCTTTTTCATGTCCCGGCCGTATCCGTACCGGCACCAGATGCACCCCCCGGGGTGGAAAACCTGTTTTGCGCAGGGGCCGGGTTCACATATGCGCCGGGAAAACGCACATTCTGCCGGATGTTGGGGACGGCGTTCCCGTATGGAGCGCCAACCTGCTGCAAAATGGCCCGGCCGGCCATGGAGCCCGTGGCACTCACGGCCGGCAGCTGCCGGCCCGTGCGGACACTGACGGCCACCGTCGGCTCCACAGGGCGGAAGGATGCCTCATCGATCCGGATGTTCTTATCTTTGGACCTGACCTGGGAAAGCGCCGCGCGGACGTTTTCTCCAGGCAGGGCAGGCAGCAGAACCGCTTCACTGCGCAAAAGCGCAGGCTGCCGGATAGCTTCCGCAAGCCGCATGGAATACTCCTCCTGTCATAAAAGCCTTGCTGGGGCTACTCCATGCTATGCGCCTATCCGGCGCCTGGTGCAGTGTTCTTTAACCGTGTAAGGATAGCTAGCTCCGCAAGCGCCCCGCCCCTCCGGCAAAGCCAGAGGGGATGATTGCAAACGAGGGGGCCTCAGCCCCCTCGTTGCACCTCTCAGGATATTGAGCCGGATGGGCAGGAAAACCCTGGCCGTGCCCGCGGGCATGAAATCCTTCTGCCGCACAGGAAAATCACTCGGAAAAAGTCGTCTCTCCCATCCCTGGTGCGGCTGGCGCAGCAGGTATCAGAATACCTTCCAGCGCTTTGAGCAATTCATCACGCCCGGCTTTGGACTCGCTGGAGAAAGGGATAATTTCCCATGGCTGAACCAAAAGTGTGCGGCAGATGGGCGCTATGTACTTCATACGGGCACCGCGGCTAATTTTGTCGGCCTTGGTGGCAATCACGGTGAAGGGAATGTCCATAGCCCGCAAAAAGCTGTTCATATCCCGGTCGTCGGCTGTCGGCTCATGGCGGATGTCCACCAGTTGAAAAACGTGCCTGAGGGCGGGCGCACCATTAAAGTAGCCCTCCATCATCTTTCCCCAGCGCACCTTTTCCCCCTTGTCCACCTTGGCAAAACCGTAGCCCGGCAGATCAATGAGGTGGAATGCGCCGTTGATCAAAAATACGTTGATAAGCCTTGTCTTTCCTGGGGTGGAGCTGGTTTTGGCCAATCCGTTCCTGCGGCACAGGCAGTTGATAAGCGAGCTTTTTCCCACATTGCTCCTACCCGCCACGGCGATTTGAGGAAGCCCTTCACCTTGAAACGGTCCATAGGCGGGCAAGCTCACTACAAATTCCGCCCTGTTGATCTCCATCTCAGACCCCCGCCCGCACATCGGTGCGGATGGCCGGGCCGGAGGAGGCTGTAATGTCAAGGTCCGCCGGGACTTCCGGCTTGGGCGTTTGGGTGACGGGCTGATACGGCACAGGCTTTTGCGTAAGCGCTACCGCAAGCACATCATCCAGGGTCGTTACTTTCACCACTTTGAACAGCTTCAAAACGTGGGCCGGAATTTCCTCCAGGTCCTTGTCGTTTTCCTTGGGTATGATCAGCGTTCGGATGCCTGCGCGGTAGGCCGCCAGCGTTTTTTCCTTCAGCCCGCCAATAGGCAGCACCCGGCCCCGAAGCGTAATTTCACCGGTCATGGCGATGTCCTGCCTGACGGGGATGCCGGTCAAGGCCGATACCAGCGCGGTAGCCATGGTTACGCCGGCCGACGGGCCATCCTTGGGCACAGCCCCTTCCGGCACGTGAATATGAATATCGTCCAGCTTGTAAAAGTCGGGGGCAATGCCCAGCGCCTGCGTATGGGCCCGCACCCAGGAAAGGGCGGCCTTGCCGCTTTCCTTCATCACATCACCCAGCTGCCCGGTCAATTGTACGCCGCCCGCGCCTTGCATAATGGTGCATTCCACCGCAAGCAATTCGCCGCCAACGGAGGTATAGGCCAAACCGTTGACCACGCCGACCCGCGGCTCCTTCTCCGGCAGGTCCCGCAAATAGCGCTGGGCGCCCAGATATTCCTTTACCAGGGACGGCGTCATATGCACTTCCTGGGAGCCGGTATCCAGCATTTGTACGGCGGCCTTGCGGACGACGCGGGCAAGTACCCTCTCCAGACGGCGAACGCCAGCCTCCCTGGTGTACCCCTCAATGACCAGCCGCATGGGCGCGTCTCCCATCCTGATGGATTTGGGGGCCAAGCCGTGCTCCTTGATCTGTTTGGGCAAAAGATGCCGCTTGGCAATCTGCAGCTTTTCCTCCTCCGTGTAGCTGGGCACCTCGATCACTTCCATGCGGTCCAGCAGCGGAGCGGGAATGGTATCCACCGTGTTGGCGGTGGTGATGAACATGACCTTGCTCAAATCAAAGGGCAGTTCCAGGTAATGATCCCGGAAGGCATTGTTCTGCTCGGCATCCAAAACCTCCAGCATGGCGGAAGCCGGATCGCCCCTGAAATCCGAGGACATTTTATCGATTTCGTCAAACAGGAATACGGGGTTCATGGTGCCCGCCTGCTTGATGCCGGAAATGATGCGGCCGGGTATGGCCCCGATGTAGGTACGCCTGTGTCCGCGGATTTCAGCTTCATCCCGCACGCCGCCCAGGGACATCTGCACGAATTTGCGGCCGACAGCCCTTGCGATGGAGCGTACGATGGAGGTTTTGCCCACGCCCGGCGGGCCGACAAAGCACAGTATGGGGCCGCGCATGTCATTTTTCATGCGGCGGACGGCCAGGTATTCAATCACGCGCTCCTTCACCTTTTCCAGCCCGTAGTGGTCCTCGGCCAGTATCCTGCGGGCGCGCTTCAAATCAAGGTTGTCCGGGGTCGTCTTGCCCCAGGGCAGATCCAGTATCCATTCCACATACGTGCGGCTGACACCGATCTCCGGCGTGCCGGGGGCCATGCGGCTAAGCCGCTCCAATTCACGGTTGACCTTGTCCCTGGCCTCCTGGTTCAGCTCTGTGCGAACGGCCTTGTCCTTCAGGTCCTCCACATCTGTGGCTTCCTTGTCACCCAGTTCCGTCTGTATGGCCTTGATCTGCTCCCGCAGATAATAGTCCTTTTGATTCTTCTCAATCTGCTTCTTGATACGGGCCTGAACCTGCTTTTCCACCGCGGCCAGCTCCGTCTCGCGGGCCAGAATGCCGCAAAGCGTCTCCAGGCGCCTTGCCACATTCACCTCCTCCAGAATCTGCTGGCGGTCCTCCAGGTGGGTCAGGACATTGGCGGCAATGATGTCGGCCAATTGGTCGGGCTTGTCCACTTCGTTTACCGAGCGCAGTGTTTCCGGCGAAATGCGCATGCTGGCCTTGGCGTATTCCTCAAAAAACTCATGGGTGGTGCGCACCAGCGCCTGCAATTCGAGGCTTTCTTCCTTGCCCGGTTCCGCCACGGGGCGCACGTCGGCAGCCATGTAGGGGTCTTCCTCCACCACGGCCTCCAATACCGCTCTTTGTTTGCCCTCCACCAGCACGCGAATGCTGTCGCCGGGCAGGTTCAGCACCTGCTTCACATAAGCAATGGTGCCCACGCGGCACAGGTCCGATAAGGACGGCTCGTCGATGTCGGCATCCATCTGGGCTACCAGAAATATCTGCTGATCCTCCAGCATGGCCTGCTCCAGCGCCGCAACGCTGCGGGCGCGGCCCACGTCAAAATGCAGCACCATATGGGGAAAAACCATCAGTCCGCGCAGCGGCAGCACCGGCAGGCGGACTAGCGGCGTTTTTCTAGTTCTTGGCATATTGGTTCCTCCTTAATGCTATGGGAAAGCCCGTTTGGCCAGGCTCTATGTACATATATATACCAGAAATACATACACGGTAATCCGGCAAAGGCGGCCTGTTACTATTTTATTTCCGGCATGGAGCGCGCATACATCCTCCGCGCCATAGCAGGCAAACCCCGTTCGGGTTCCCTATTATAACAATTCATGGGAAGAAAAGCAACTGGGC
>JAEWNM010000372.1 GCA_023392755.1 Bacillota bacterium | reverse complement strand
ATATGCGCGCAAATTGCTGTCAAGACTATCATTATCTTTTGGAAAGGGGCGTGAGGCATGCAGGGCAGCGTATCCAACCGCCAGATATTTTTCTTGCTTTGCCTGACGCTGACCGCCTACACCATCATCAATATACCCAAGGTGCTGGCACAGCGGGCAGGCACGGGCGCGTGGCTTTCCATATGGATTACGGCGGCGGCCTTTTCCCTGATCGCGGTCATTATCGTGCGCCTTGGCATCATGTTTCCGGGCAAAACGCTTTTTGAATACAGCAGGGAAATCGTTGGAAAGTTTCTTTCCTACGTTTTTTCAATTTTTTACTTTCTGTATTTCCTTGTGATTTTTCTGTTTTTGAACATACAGCTTACCAGTGTGCTCAAAGCCGAGTTTTTTCCAAGAACGCCTCAATGGGCCACGCTTGTTGCCGGCATAGCCGTATTTGGGTGCATTGCCTACAAGGGCATCGTAAGCGTTGCCAGGTTCTTTGAAATTATTGGCGTTGTCTTTCTTTTCACCGCCGTTGTAACGCATGGAATCATGCTGACCCAGGGGAATGTCAACAACATCCTTCCGCTGTTCCGCGCGTCGGAAGCGCCCCGGTACATTGCTGCCGTCAAGCAAACGGCAATTGCCTTTCTGGGCGTTGAAATTCTGACCATCCTGCCCATGTCGGGGGAGAACGGGAAAAAGAAAACCGCCACAGCCTTTTTCACATTGATTTTTATCGGTCTTTTTTATACGCTTGTGGTCGAAACATGCATCATGATGCTTGGGATACATGACATACAAAATTACAGCTATGCGCTCATCGAGGCCATCAAGCTGGTGGACAGCGTTGTTTTGGAGAGGTTTGACGTGCTATACCTGACAGTGGGGTTCGCGGGCCTGATCGCGGGCGTGTGCGCCGTGTATCTTGCCCTTGTGGAATACGCGGGCAAGCTGTTTCCCAAGGCAAACAGAAAGGTTTTGGTGTCCGTGCTGGGTGTGGCAGCCATCGTGCTGAGCCTGATTGCGGCAGGAATGCAAAAGGCCGAGCTGCTTTTTGGAACAGTTATCACCGTAAGCGGCATCATTGCCGCATGCGCTATTCCCGCCATGCTGCTGGCGGTTGCGAAGGTGAGGCATCTTGGACAAAAGACGCGGTAAGCTGTCGGCACTGTTGGCGGCCCTCTCCCTGCTTCTTACCGGCTGCTGGGATTCCATTGAGGTAAACGACCTGGATCTGTCTACCATGGTCATACTGGACAAGCAGGGCGATGAATACTCTTTCACGGTGGAGTTTCCCGTTATTCCGTCAAGCACGATGGGCGGCGCTTCAACCCCCAAGGACAAGTACCTGTCCGGGAGCGGCGCGAGCTTTGTATCGGCGCGGGACAGCCTGGAAGCAAAGCTGGAAAAGCCGCTGTATCTGGGTACGGTCCGAACGCTGGTCGTTACGGAGAACGCTGCCCGCTACGATCTGCCGGAATATCTGTTTCGCCTGCGGGAGGATACATCCTACAGGCAAAAGGTTGTTTTGGCCATCACCCGGGAGACACCGGGGGATTTGATCAGATTTGACAACGAGACCGAATCGCCCGGGGGTTTTTCAATCGACGAGATGCTGGCAACATCGGTAAGAAGCGGCCGCACCTATGAAAAAATCACCGCCCAATATGTGGAGGACATACTGGGCCGCCGCGGTTTTGTGGTTCATTGCATAGGCCTCAGGGAGGGGCAGCTCGCGCTGACGGGGTATTCCGTGTTCTGCGATGCCAGATGCGTCGGCTTTATTCCCGTGGAACAGGCAAAAGGGCTTATCTTCCTGCTGGCGGACAAACCCGTTTGGGCCTACCGCGTTCCCTTTGGCGGCGGCTATGCGACAGTGGAGGTAAGCGGGGCCGGCAAGAAGATTGCGGCGGCATACCGGGATGGCAATGCCTCCTGCAGCGTGCACATGGATTTTCGGGCGGAGGTGCAGTATTTCAGCCAGGTCCAGCTGTTTCCGCTTACCGGGCAGGCCCTTGAGGAAATCAAGGGGAATCTGGAATCGATGCTTGAAAATGAAATCCGGAGCGCCATCGAACAATCGCAGAATACGTATCAGTGCGATTATTTGCAGGTGTGCGAGGCATTCCGCCTGGGGTACCCGGAGATATACGGCAAGCTTGACTGGAGCCGGGAGTACCCCTATGTGCAGATGGATGTCATAACCAGGGTTGAACTGTCCGTCAGCCACAAGATGGACCTGGAACCCAATTGACTAGGGGAAGGCGGAATGAATGCGTGCGCGCGGCCAGGATGGATGTCATGCTCAAGGAAATGGAAAAGGAAGGCTTTGCTTTGACACAAAGAGCAATCCCCTTTGAGGGGGGATCGCTGCACATCCTGTATATCCGCCACCTGACAGACCGGGCGACGCTTTGCGATGCGGTTATCAAGCCGCTGGTTCAATATTTCGCCCGGCGCAAAGCGGGCCTTAACACGGTCAAGGCGCAGGAGGTGATGGAGAATGTGCTCTATGCCGATGACTGCCATCTGGAATCGGACGATGCCAAGATGCAGGACATCATATTATGCGGCATGGTCGTCATCCTCCTTTCATGGGACGAGGCGTATATTGTCGTCAACCTGAAAAAGGTGGAGCATCGGGCAATATCGGAGCCGCAGGTTCAATATACGCTGCGGGGCCCCAGGGATTGCTTTGTGGAAAATCTAAATACCAATCTATCCCTGATCCGCTACCGCGTAAAGGACCCCAAGCTGCGCATCAGGCATTTCAAGGTGGGGCGGCGCTCCCTGACGGATGTGGCGGTTATGTATATTGAGGACATTGTCAATGACAAGGTTGTTGAGCTGATAAAGCAGCGGATAGAAGCAATCGACATTGATTCAATCAGCGATTCAGGCGAGCTGGAGGTGCTTTTGCATAGCAGCAAATGGGCATTTTTCCCGCAGATGGGGCTGGTGGAAAGGTCGGACATGGCGTCTCATCTGCTGATGGAGGGGAAGGCGGTCATTCTGGTGGAGGGAAGCGGCATCGCGCTGTCCGCGCCCAAAGTGTTCGCTGAATTTTTCCACTCCTGCGACGACCGTTATGACAACATGTATTTTGGTTTTTTCATGCGCCTTATCCGTTACCTGTCGCTGTTCTTTGTTCTGACGGCTTCCAGTTACTTTGTGGCCCTGTCGTCCTTCCATGTGGACGCGCTGCCAAGCCGGTATGCGCTGGACCTGGCGCAGATGCGGGCAAGGGTTCCTCTCCCGCCCATTATCGTGGCGCTGGTGCTGGAGCTTATTGTGGAGCTTCTGCGTGAAGCGCTCCTGCGCGTGCCCAAGCAAATCGGCTCGGCCGTAGGTATCGTCAGCGCCATCGTCATAGGGCAGGCGGCAATCGCCGCCGGCATTTTCAGCCCGCTGCTTTTGATCATTGTGTCCGCGTCGCTGCTGGCCTCGTTTGTCATGCCCGACTTCTCCCTGATCAACCCCTTCCGCATTCTGAAAATCATGGCGCTACTGTGCACGGGCGTGTTTGGTTTCTATGGCCTGATTCTGTTTGCGTGCCTGCTGTTGATCCACCTGGTCTCCATAGACAGCTTCGGCGTTCCGTATCTGGCGCCTTTTGCTCCCTTCAATCTCTACGACTTCATCAGAAGCCTGATATTCAACATAGCCATCTCGCCATACCGGCACAAGTTTCTTCGTGACAAGGACAAGACCAGAAGCAAAACAAAGTGAACCGCATAAAAAAAACGGCAGGATCGACGGCCTGCCGTTTTTATGAACCTTTGATTACTCCGCCTTGAATGCGTAGATGGTTGTGCTTTTGAAAACCTCGCCGGGGCGCAGCACCGTGCTGGGGAAATTCTCATGGTTGGGCGAATCGGGGTAATGCTGCGTTTCCAGGCACAGGGCGCAGCGCGGGCTGTAATGAGCGCCGTTCCGGCCGGGCATGTTCTGGTGATTGGCGGTATACAGCTGCACGGCGGGCTGGTCGGTATACACCTCCATTACCCGGCCGGAGCCTGCGTCCTTCAGCACCGCGCACTTTTTCATCACAAAGGGCGAGCCCAGCACAAAGTTGTGGTCATAGCCCATTCCGTACCGGATGGCGGTGTCGTTTTCGCCTGCCTTCAGGCCTTCGCCTATGATTTTGGGCTTGCGGAAATCAAACACGGTGCCTTCCACCGGCAGCAGCCTGCCCGTGGGGATGAGCCCTTCGTCCGTTTCCGTGATGGCGTCGGCGTAAATGGACAGCTCGTGATCGAGCACGGTGCGGCCGTCCGCCCCGGCCAGGTTGAAGTAGGCGTGGTTGGTAAGGTTCAGAACCGTGGCCTTGTCGGTTACGGCCTTATAGTGTATGGAGAGCTCGCAATCATCATTGAAGGCATATGTCACATCCACCGTCAGGGTTCCCGGATAATTCTCCTGGCCGTCGGGGCTTACAAGATGCAGGTGCAGCCTGTCCTCCCCGTCGCCTTCCTCTTGGGCGGCGGCCCACACATGTACGCCAAAACCCACCAAGCCGCCATGCAGATGGTTCTTGCCGTCGGTCAGCGCCAGCTGATACGTTTTGCCGTCCAGGGTGAATTGCCCCCGTGCGATGCGGTTGCCAAACCTGCCAATCAGCGCGCCCAGGCTGCCGTTCTTGTCAAGGTAGCGCGGCAGCTCGTCAAACCCCAGTGTCACTTCTTCCAGCCTGCCGGCCTTGTCCGGCACCCGGATGGAGGTGATGATGCCGCCAAAGGTGATGATGCTGACACTGGCGCCCCTGCTGTTTTTCAGGGTATACTGCTCAACGGCCTTGCCGTCCCGGGTGGTGCCAAATGGCTTCTTTGTTATGCTCAAGTAAAACGCCTCCTTTGTGGAATATGGCTGTTCTATATTGTACAAGGAATTTGATCTTTGTCAATTGGCCGGGAGGCGGACCATGGGCAGTGTGGGGAATATTCCGAGTCGTGGCCGGGCAGCGATTGCTCAATACAAACAGGGAAGGCTCCTTTTGTCCGGGGCCTTCCCCATGCATGGATAAGCGCATCCTACGCCCGCTTCCAAAGTGTCCAGTAGCCCTGGCCGTTGCGGCCCTGCTGCCAGCGGTAGCCGGAGAAGCCGGCGGGGGGAAGGCCTCCGCGCTCCCCGGGTACGGCATAGGCGACCTGGGTCACCTTGCCGTCCCTGGCCAGCATGCCCACGGCATAAAAGGGAATGGTGCTTCCGGCCGCCATGGGCACCTGCACAAACCGCCAGCCGGGAGCGTCAAAAGGCGCGAAGGGAGGGCATGTGGAAAAGTAGTTTTCAAGCTCCTTGACGGCGGCGGGCCAATGCAGCTTGGGCAGCGCGGTAACGGGGGGGCGGCCGGAAGGCGGCACTGCGGCGGGCACCGGGGCGGGGAGCGCCGCTCTTTCCATGGCGGAGGTAAACACGACCGGGTCCAGGCTTTCCGGGCGCGGGTCATCGGCAAGGGGGTTGGCCGCGGCCTCCGGCCTGATAGGCGCTAAGGCCGGTTTTGGAGAAAACGCGGCCTCTCCCACAGGAAAAGGGACGGTTGGCGCGGCTGGCATAAAAGACCGGCCGGAAGGTGGAGGAATGGGTGCGGCATCATCCGGCGGCAAAGACAGGGCGGGCGGCGGCGCATCCTCCTTTGCGGCTTTGCTGGCGGCAGATTTTGCGGGCACCGATAAATAGCGGCGCACCGTTTCCCCCATCAGGTAGGCGGACAGGGGCGTATTTTCCTCCAATGCGCCCAGATACAGGAGCTTGGGATCGGGCCAATCCTTTGCGATGCACAGGGCGGTGTAGGCGTCAAGGGGCAGGCCGCCTGGCATGGCGGCAATTTCCCGGCGGAGGGACGATTGCCCCTTTGGGGAAATGGGCAAAGAACCCAGGTCGCATACCGCCGCGCCGCCGCCCTCGTCCCTGGCAGCCAGCAGAACCCTCAAACCCTCTTCCGACGGGGAAAAGCCATGGGCATTCACCGTCAACGTATACTTCCCCCGCGCCTGCTCCAGGCGGGCATAGCCGCCCCCGCCCCGGGAACAGGGACGCAAAAGGATGTACAGCCTTTGAAATTTCGCGGCTTGCAACGTGCCACCTCCCTTGGTGTCTCTGCTGAAAGCCTATGCGGGCGGAGGATGGAGTATGAGGAAGCGGCGCGCAAGGCCTGCCTGAAAAAGGCCTCTCCCGCACCCGGTTTTACAGGTCGTGTGGGCAAAATGGTAAATTATTGCGGCAGGCGGTATGTTTCTCTTGAAGCTTTATTCGTTCCTGTAGTATGATGAACATGCTTCATTGGGCTTGGACAGCCCGCAACCGTCCCGGCCGGCTTGCCGGCTGTGCCAGGTGCCTGCGCGGCAGGCTTTGATAAACCGACCGAGAGGAGAATGCATGCATATTCTGCTGGTAAACGATGATGGCATAGACAGCGCGGGCCTTCATGCCCTTGCGCGGGAAGCGGTGAAAAGGGGTCACCAGGTTACCGTGTGCGCCCCCAACAGGCAGCAAAGCGCCGTGAGCCAGGCACTGACGTTTTTCCGGCCCATAGCGGTGGCACCTGCCTCCATACAGGGCGCGAAGGCTTTTGCGCTGGACGGGACGCCGGCTGACTGCGCAAGGCTTGGTATTTCCAACCTGGCGGAGGGAACAGTGGATTTGGTGATCTCCGGCATCAATGACGGCATCAACGCGGGCACGGCTATCTACTGCAGCGGCACCGTGGGTGCGGCGCGGGAGGCGGCGCTGCTTGGCGTTAAGTCCATGGCTGTATCCATGGACCGGCCGGCGGAAACCATTATGCTTTCCCATCTGGCTTCGCTGGCGCTTGATATGGGGGAGAAGCTGATGAAATACCCCGCGCCGCCCGGCAGCGTGCTCAACCTCAACGCCCCGGCGCTTTTGCCGGAAAAGCTGCTGCCCATTACCATGGCGCCGGTAAACCACGGCATGTTCACCAACGTGTACGAACGCCGGGAGAACCCCCACAACCAGACATACTTCTGGGTGACGCCCGAGTTCCGCCGCGAGCCGCCCCGGCCGGGCAGCGACGAATACTTCCTGCAAAAAGGGCATGTAACCTGCACTTTTTTGCTGCATCCGCCGGAATATTCCAGGGTTTGCACGGATTTTTTGCAGGATGCATAAAATCTCGCTTGCAAAATAAGAGAAATTCCAGTATAATTAAAAATGGTATGCCGGTATACCATTCCATGTAAAATTGGGTGCGGAGGAAGCTTCCATGCAGGATATGCAGGATATCATTCGTCGTTTGAATCAAAGCGGTAAGCGCCTTTCCAAAGGCCACAGGCGGATTGCCGAGTACATCGTGGCCCATTATGACAAGGCGGTATTCATGACTGCTTCCCGCCTGGGGGAAAATGTAGGCGTAAGCGAATCCACCGTGGTGCGCTTTGCCGCCGCTTTGGGGTATGAAGGCTATCCGCAGCTTCAGCGTTCGCTGCAGGAGTTGGTGCGCCACAGGCTCACGGCGGTGCAGCGGTTTGAAATGTCTTCGGAAATCGACCGCAGCGCGGTATTGCGCACGGTGCTGAAGGCGGACATGCAAAACATACGCACCACCATCGAGGAGATTGACGCGGCCGCCTTTGAGGATGTGGTGCAGCGCATGCTTGGCGCCAATACCATTTATGTGATGGGCCTTCGTTCCGCCGCGCCCCTGGCCCAGTTTCTCGGTTATTACCTCCATTACATCTTTGACAATGTGCACTTGGTATCCACCGGCTCAGCGGATGTTTTCGAGGAGATTGCAAGGGTACGTCAGGAGGATCTGTTCATCGGCATCAGCTTTCCGCGCTATTCCACGCGCACTTTGGAGGGCATGCGCTTTGCCAAATCCAGGGGCGCCCAGGTAGTGGGCATCACCGACGGGCCTATGTCGCCCTTGATGGAGGTGGCCCATGTCTGCCTTGCGGCCCGTACCGATATGGCCTCCTTTGTGGACTCTCTGGCTGCGCCTCTGTCGGTGATCAACGCGCTGATCGTATCCCTTGGCTTGCACCGCAGGGAGGAACTGAGCGAGCATTTCAAGCAGCTGGAGAGCATCTGGGATGCCAACAAGGTATACCTGATGAAGGAAAATGAGTAGCGTATGCGTCGTGGGCGGCGGCGCGGCAGGCATGATGGCCGCCCTCTATGCGGCCCGCGAGGGCGCGCCGGTCACGCTTCTGGAACGTAATGAAAAGCTGGGCAAGAAGATTTACATTACGGGCAAAGGGCGCTGCAACGTAACCAACCGGTGCGACAGGGAAGCCTTTTTGAGCCAGGTGCCCAGAAACCCCAGGTTCCTGTACAGCGCCCTGCATGTGCTTGACCCGGAAGGCCTGATGGCACTGCTGGAAAACGCGGGCTGCCCCCTTGTTGTGGAGCGTGGGAACAGGGTGTTTCCCCAAAGCGGCAAGGCAAGCGATGTGACCAGGGCCCTTTTGGGGGAAATTAAGCGGGCGGGTGTTACGGTTCGCTTGGGTGAGCGGGTGCGGGAACTTGCTGTGGCGGATGGCCGCATAAGCGGCCTTGCGCTGGAATCGGGGGAAACGGTCAGGGCGGATGCGGTGATCCTGGCCACCGGCGGGCAAAGCTATCCCGCCACAGGCTCCACCGGGGACGGCTACCGCCTTGCGGCGGAGCTTGGGCATACCATCACCCCGCTTATGCCATCCCTGGTGCCGCTTACGTGCAGTGAAAGCTGGCCGGGGCTTTTGCAGGGCCTTTCTCTCAAAAACGTTCGGCTTACGGCCAAATGCCATGGCAAAACGGTGTACAGCGAGCAGGGGGAAATGCTGTTCACCCACTTTGGCATTTCCGGCCCGCTAACGCTGGAGGCGAGCAGCCATCTGATGGATTTTCCGCCGGATGCCTGGAAAATCACGTTGGACCTGAAGCCGGCGCTTACCCATGAGCAGCTTGATGCGCGGCTGCTGCGGGACTTTGAGGCCATGAGCCGCAAACAGCTTTCCAGCATCATGCCGGGCCTTTTGCCCGGCAAGCTGGCGGAACTGTTTCCCGGTCTGGCGGGCATCCCGGGCGATAAACCCGTGAATCAAATTTCCCGCCAGGAGAGGGCGCGGATCGAAGCCCTTTTGAAGGAACTGCCGCTGCCCGTAGCCGGCACCCGGCCTATGTCGGAGGCCATCGTCATAAAAGGCGGCGTTGCCGTAAAAGAGGTTTCCCCTGCCAGCATGGAAAGCAAGCTCGTTCCCGGCCTGTACTTTGCGGGGGAAGTGCTGGATGTGGATGCCCATACAGGCGGCTTCAACCTTCACATCGCTTTTTCCACCGGTGCCCTGGCCGGGCGCAGCGCCGCCCGGAATGCCGCAGAAAACGGACCAAAGGTGTTATAGACAGATGCAGTATATTGTAATCGATCTGGAGTGGAATCAGCCCATGTCCTACCAAAGCCAGGTATTCAAGGCGGTAGGGGATCAGCTGATGTTTGAGATGATCCAAATCGGCGCCGTGAAGCTGGATCAGGACATGCAGATAGTGGATACGCTTTCCCTGCCGATAAGGCCTGTCCACTATGTGAAGATTCATCCCCGCATCAAACGCATGACGCAGTTGGATGATGAAACGCTCTTTGGCGCGCCCACCTTTCTGGATGCCATGGAGCAGTTTTCAGCCTGGTGCGGCGAGGACTATCTGCTGCTCACCTGGGGCTGCGACGACGTTTCGGTACTCAAGCAAAACATGGATTTTCACCAGTGCTCCTTGCAGCTGCCGCCGCTGTGCGATATCCAGCGGCTGTTCAGCGACGCGTTTGAAATGGGCAAGGACCGCAAGGGCCTGAAAGCAGCCATGGATTATTTGCAGATTGAGACGCAGGAGGACAGGAATTTTCACAATGCGCTTCATGACGCCTATTATACGGCCCTTGTGTTCAGCCGCCTTCCCGAGCCGGAAGCGGTGCGGCGCTATGTCCAGCAGCCCAGAAAGCTGCTGCATGTGGAGCGCGCACGCCGCGTAAGCTCGCCCGCGGCGTCTTTTGGCTCGGTCCGGGCCGCGCTGGCGGCGGATGCCGTCCAGCAGCCCAAATGCCCCGTATGCGGGCAAAAATCAACGCTGGAAGCGCCCTATGTGCCCCAGTCGGCGGACAAGTTTGTGGCCTTGGCCCATTGCCGTGACCATGGAGCGCTGTTTGCCCGCCTTCGCTTTGCGTTGATGGAGGATGGCCAGGTGAGCATGGTAGCCATGGTGGCGCTGGCTACCGGCCAGAACAAAGCCTACGTGCACACAAAGCAGCTGCAATTCCGCAACAAGCAGGCGGTTATGGACCCCGATCTGGCACTGCAGCGCGCGATCCGTTCCAGCATGCCTTTTGAGGAGTGAGCATAGCCTTCCATGAAAGCGGGGAAGGATGAATCCGCTGCGGGTTGTGAGGCAGCAGAAAGGAACATCCAGCCATGAAGATAGCATTGGACGGGCGGGAAGGGGTATTTCCTGTTCAGACAACGGCGGAGCAGGTGGTAAAGCATCTGTGGCCGGAGAAGGCGGACCGGGCGCTGGCCCTGATGTGGGGCGGATTGGTGCTGGAGTTGAACCAGCCGCTTAGCGACGGCATGGCGTTGACCTTCGTGACCTTCGCAAACGAGGAGGGCCGGCGCATTTACGAGCGGTCTTTGAGGTTTGTGTTTTTGCTGGCGGCCAGGCGGATTTTTCCAGGCGTGCAGGTGCGCATTGCCAACAGCATCGGCTACGGGCTGTTTTTGAAGCTACAGGGCAGAACGCTGACAAAAAAGCAGGTAACCGGCCTGGAAGAGGAGATGCGGCGCATTGTCAAAAGCGACATGCCCTTTGAAAAGGAGCTTTGGAACAGGGACAAGGCCATTGCATACTTCAGGCAGGAAGGGCAGGAGGATAAAGTGCAGCTTTTGTCCTACCGCCCCAACTACGATTTCCCGGTGTACCGCTGCGGGGGCATGTGGGAATACTTCTACGGCGCCATGCTGCCCTCCACTGGCCGGGTGCCCGCCTTTTCGCTGCGGCAGCACCATCCCGGCCTGGTGATTCAGATGCCCGGGCCGGACGATCCGTCCACGCCCGCGCCATATGTGGAGCGGCCCAAGCACCTGCGCATATTTGCCCAGTCCCAGCGCTGGTGTGAGATACTGGAAGCCACCACTGTAACGGATATCAATGAAATGATCCGCACCGGGCGGTTTAGGGAGTTCATACGCGTCAATGAGGCGCTGCACGACAGGTCCATCGCGGCTATCGCCGATGATATCCGGCGGCGCAAGGCACGGCTGGTGCTCATCTCCGGGCCGTCATCCAGTGGAAAGACCACATTTTCCAACCGGCTTGGCATCCATTTGAAGGTGCTGGGTTTGAAGCCCGCCCTTTTGTCACTGGATGATTTTTACCTGGACCGCAACGATATCCCGCCGGGGCCGGACGGAACAGTGGACCTGGAATCCATCCACACCATCGATATCCCCCTGCTGGAAAGCTGCCTGAAACAGCTGCTGTCCGGCGAAACGGCGCAAATGCCGCGCTTCAGCTTTCAAACGGGCCGCCGGGAGGAAAAGCGCGTCCCCCTTCGTGTGGATGCGGGCCAGCCCATTCTGGTGGAGGGGATTCATGGCCTGAATCCTATGCTTACCGGGCATCTGCCGCAGGAGATGATTTTCCGTATTTATGTCAGTGCCCTAACCTGCGTCAACCTGGATCATCACAACCGCATCCGCACCACCGATGTGCGGCTTTTGCGCCGGATCGTCCGTGACCATCAATTCCGGGGCACCATACCCGACGCCACCATGAGCATGTGGGAAAGCGTGCGCAGGGGGGAGGACAGGTGGATTTTTCCCTATCAGGAAGAAGCCGACGCCATGTTCAATACCACGCTCCACTACGAGCTGCCGGTGCTCAAGGCCATGGCCTACGATCTGTTAAAAGCCATTCCGCCGGAAAACCCCAACTATCTGCTGTCCAGGCGGCTGCTGAAAACGCTGCACTACCTTTTGCCCATGCCGGAAGGCATGCTGGGGGAAATACCGCCGCTATCCATATTGCGGGAATTTGTTGGCGGATGCACCTTTTATGACAGCCATCCATGAGAAAGCACTTGACAAATGGCAGACAGATATTGTTTAATACGGTGCATTCGTTTTTCTTTGCTGCATAAGCAGGCCGTGGCGCGGAAAGCAGACGCCTTGAGGCCAGGGAGGTTACATTGTGCAGACGGTACGCATGATTCTGGGAATCATGACCTCATTCTTCGGGGTCGTCGTTACACTTTTGATGCTGTATCAGCTCTATTTGAGCTTGTTTGGGTTCAAACGCCGCGAAAAGGGGTATCAGGACCATCCGCCGCAGATGCGGTTTTTGGTGCTTGTACCGGCTCACAACGAGGAAACGGTAATTCCCGATATCATTGAAAACCTGGAGCATATGGAATACCCGCGAGAACTGTATGATTTTTACATCATTGCCGACAATTGCACCGACCAGACGGAGGCTGTGGCCCGCCAGATGGGCGCCAATGTGATATCGCTGAAGAAGCCTTCGCCCAATGCGCCCACGGGCAAGCCCATTGCCCTGAACCAGGCGCTGAACACCCTGGAAGGCTATCAGGACAAATATGATCTGCTGATGATTTTTGACGCGGACAACTTGATTGACCCCAACATGTTCCTGGAGGTCAACAGCCAGTACATCAGTGAGAACAAGCCCGAATTTATACAATGCTACTTGGGCGCCAAAAACAAAAAAGGTCTGGTCGCCTGGTTTTATTACACCAGCTATACCATTACCAACCGCTTTTTCCAATTATCCAAATCCCGCCTTGGGCTGAATTGCACCATTGGCGGTACGGGCTTTGCCGTGGATACAAAATACCTGTATGGGCGCGGCGGCTGGACCACCATGTCGCTCACGGAGGATTTTGAGATTCAGGTGGAAGCCACTATTGCCGGAAAAAGGATTTTGTGGAACCACAATGTGCGCGTGTATGACGAAAAGCCCACCAGCGCGTGGGCCAGTTACCGCCAGCGCACACGCTGGGCCCAGGGGCACTGGTTTGTGACCCTGCGCAACACAAGGAAGGTTTTCCAGGCGCTCAAGGAATCGCGCATATCAGGCCGGGAGGCCGTTTCCATATTAACCTACATGTACAGCCTCACCTGCAATGTGGTTGTGGTTTTCCAGCTGCTTACCTCCTTAGTGTTTTTCATCATGGACAAGATCGCGGAGGCCGGCCAAAAGGCTGGGGAGGCCGTGGCCGCGATCAACCCGTCCATGCAAATCGTGTCGGAGGCGGCCCGGGATGGCTGGGCTTCCACTCTGATTTCCATTCTTATTCTGTTTTACAGCTTCTTTCTGCTATTCTACCTGGCGGACTGGATAGACAACAAGGTGCCTGTGCGGCTTCGCACGCTGCCCAAGATGGCATTGAGCTTTGTGATCAATGTGGCGCTGGCCACCTGCTCCCAAATCGTGGGCTTGTTCCGTTACCGCCGCCAGAGCCAATGGGTGAAGACGGAGCACAAGATCAAAAGGCTGGAAAAGAACAGGGAAGCCCGCCTGCCTGCCCGGGCCAAGCTGCTGTCCAATGCGGCCGCGGAGCCGGGGGACGTGCCGATTGCCAAGGCAAGCGCAAAGTAAGTGCCAGCCGCAACTAAAAACAGCCCGGAGTTTCGGTTTGAAACTCCGGGCTTCTTCTTTTACTGCTTCACGGCCTTGCCGCGTTCCTTTTGATCCTTGTCCGTCAGCGCGTGCTTGACATAAGCCGAGGGGCTCATGCCCACGATGTTTTTGAATTGCTTGGAAAAATGGTATGGGTCCAGCATCCCTACTTCCGCCCCGGCCTGTTTCACGGAATAGTGATCCTGCAAAAGGGCCTTGGCACGCTCCATCTTGCAAAACAGAAGATAGCCCAGGGGCGGCATGCCTACCTCGGCCACAAAACGCTTGCGGAATGTTTCCATCGGCATGCGGGAGATGGCCGCCATGTCCGCCAGTGAGAAATTATCACGGTACTGGCTGGCCCGCAAAGCATCCACCACCTTGGCGATTTCGTGGGAGAGCATGGCGTCCATGGCCACCGGCTGGCCGGAATGGGAAGCCAGCAGGCCCCACATGAGCTGCTGAAGCTGGAACGACGCGTCGCTTGTACCCGAGTGCCGCACGATTACCTGAACGATCTGCCGGGTAAGGTACAGTTGGGAAGGAAGCGCGCCCTGCTTGATTGGCATATGCAAAAGAACGCCCATCCTGGTCAGAAACGTGGGCGACAGCGGCCCGTCCAGCGCCAGCCAGAGGATTCGCGCTTCCCCGGTAACAGACAGCACCACATTGCCCGTATCCGGCGGAATGGCACAGCACTCGCCTTCCGCAAAGGCCAGGGAGTGGCCTTCGCTCCAGTGCAGTTCCAGCTTGCCGCTGTCCGCGGCCACCCAGCGCCACTGGGCGCGGGGGGCGACGAGATATTTTCCCGTCTCAAGCATGACACTTCCTGCGGCATGAATCCACACGCCGCTCATGCGCGCCAGCGAATCGGGATCGTGAACACCCTCCACCGCCAGCGTGATGGGTGGCAGAGCCTCCGTATCCCCAAAAAAATAGTTGGACATATCCCTCACCCTCCCAAAACATGGCGGATTATTACCATTTTTAACATTGTATCCATGTTTCGAAGCCTTGTCAAGAAGCGGGGAGGGATACACACTTCATAGCCTGCCAAAAATACAGACAGAGAACAGGCCCCTTTCATCGGGCGCTGCTCTGTTGTCGTTATTTTGCCCGCGGAACGTACAGCACCCCCGCGACAATCGCGGTAAAGGGCGCTACCGTCACCAGCCCAAAGGTGCCGACCAGTGTGTTCAAAATTTCGGTGGCTACGAATTTGTAGTTGATCAGGTCAATGACCGGCGTGCCCTGGCCCGCGAAATACATCAGCATGGACAGGTAGCTGCCGGAGTAGGCCAGCATCAGCGTGGTGGTCATGGTTCCCGTAACGCTGCGTCCTACCCGGAAGCCGCTTTTGATAAGCTCCCTTCTTGTGATGTCAGGGTGGTGCAAAAGCACCTCATGGACGGCGGCGGACATATCCATGGCCAGGTCCATCAGCGCGCCGGAGCTTGCCAGAAAAACCATGCTGAAAAACAGGTCCTTTATGTCAAGCCTCAACCCGGCCTGGCTCAAAAGCGGCACCACATAGGGCATATCCCCGCCGTCAAGCTTCAGTGCACTGCCGAAGACCATCGCCAAAATGCAGGTGAGCCCTGTGCCCAGCAGCGACCCCAACAGCGCCACGGTGGCCATTTTGGTAAGGCCCCCTACCAGGTACATGATAACAGCCGACAAAAGCAGCACCACCAGCAGGGTGGAGAGGATTGGCGGCCAGCCCAGCAGCAGCAGGGGAATGAGTATCTTCCATATGACCAAAATGCTGGCGGCCAGCGACACGAACGTGCCGAATCCTGATACGCCGCCAAAGAGAATGAGAAAAAGAAAGAACAGCAAAAACAAAAAGCCCTGCACATCCATGCGGTAGTGGTCGATGAGGGTGGCGTGGGTGGCCGCGCCGTTTATGGAATGGACAACGCATAAGGCCGTGTCTCCGGGGGCAAACAGCTTATCCTTGTCCAATGAAGCGTTCAAATGGTTAACGGCCACAAGCCTGCTGCCCTTTACTGGGCCTGTCAAAACCTCAATCTCGGCTTCCTGGGTACCGGAATACACAATGCCCAGCGGTGCCAATTGGCTGTTGTCCACCTTAAGGATGCGCACCTTTTCCCTTGTCGCGTTTTGCGGCACCTTTTCGGGAAAAGGGGAGGGGGCGAAATACAGGCCAATGCACAAAAGCCCCATTACAATGCAAAATATCCAGTTGCGACGTTTGTTCCGAAAATGCCGGAGGGGTGGAAGGTCGCGGGAGGAATCGCGCTTTTTGGATAGTGACGAAAGGATGCTCATGTTGCGCGGCCTTTCTATATAAAAGTGAAGGGAAGGGGCCGCCCCCGGGAAACCACTCCTGCAGGGACGGCCCCCTCAATGGGGAGTTTGCCTGTTACTTTTTCAGGCCCATGGCCTCCATGGTCTTAGTGAAAATCTGCGTGTTATCGTATTGCCCGCCGAAAAGGCCGGCGTTGGCGCCCATGGCGTAGACGGGAATCTGCAGCCCTGTGTGGGAATAGGAGGTGTAGGCGATACCGGCCTTGTTGTTGAAGATGTGGGTAACGGTGATGGAGAGGGGCTCATAACCGCCGTAGGCCAGCGCTTCCGCGTCGCCCAGCTGCCGGTCGGCCTTCTCGGTCATGCTCAGTTCGAAGGCGGCTTTCAGGGCGGCAAGGTCGGATTCGGTGAGCGTCAGGGGCTGGTCAGCGGTGGTGGTCAGGCCGTAGGCCAGTTCGATGGTCTTCAGGGCGTCCTCAAAGGCAACCTTGTTGGCCCGCATGTCGGCGATAACTTTGTCAAACTCGTAGTAGGACGTTTTCGCGTTTTGCAGGTAGTTGAAGTGGGTGTCATAGGCCGTGGCAGCGAAGCCGATGGTCATGCCGCCGGTCTCATGGTCGCCGGTGACGATGATGAGCGTCTCTTCGGGATGCTCGGCCGCGAAGTCGATGGCCACCTGCACCGCTTCAGAGAAGGCGATGGTGTCATAGATGGAGGTGACGGCATCGTTGGCATGGCAGGTCCAGTCGATCTTGCCGCCCTCGGTCATCAGGTAGAAGCCGTTTTCGTTGTCAAGGCTGGCGATGCCGGCCTTGACCATTTCGGCCAGGGAAACGGAATCCTCGCCGTTGACTTCTTTTTGCAGCCGGTCGATTTCATACTGCATGGCCTGGGAGCCGTCCACGTCATCGACCATGGCCAGCACGCGGCCGGAATCGCTGGTGATGGCGTTGATTTCGTCGGCTTTGCGAACCACGGTCCAGCCGTTTTGCGCGGCGATCTCCATCAGGTCCTGCTTGTCATTTTCCTTGCCCTTGGGCTGCAGGAAAGCGCCGCCGCCCAGGAAATCCAGCGTGGTGCCGGTCAGGCCCTGCACAGCGATATCATAATACTGGCTGCGGCTGGGAACCTTGGCATAGTAAGCGGCGGGGGTGGCGTGGTCCAGGGATACCGAGGTGATGACGCCAACCTTTTTTCCGGCTTCCTTGGCATACTCGGTGATGAGCTTGAAGGGCTCGGTTTTATCGATGTTGTAGTTGACAACGCCGGAGAGCGTCTTTTCACCGCTGGCCATGGAGGTGGCGGTGGAGGCGGAATCGGGGCAGAAGGAGGTGGCGTCGTAGGTGGTGATCAGGCCCAGGTTTTCAAAACTTGTGAAAGAAAGTTCAGCGGGGGTGGGCATGGTGGCCTCGGGGTTTTGAAGGGTGCCCACATAATACTGGGCGGCTGTGATCTGCGGGGAACCCTGACCGTCGCCGATGAACATGAACACATACTTGGGGGCCGCGGCGGCGTCTTGCGCAAAGGCGGTGCCAAGGCTCAGGACCAGCGCCAGCACAAGGAGCAGGGACAATAGCTTCTTCATGCGTTTTTCCTCCTAAAATTTAGTCGCTTAAAGCGTAAACGCCCTATGTGAGAAGTCTATCATCGCAAGGGAAGCCCAAGGAAATAGATTGAAAGAAGGAAGAAAGAATCGGCAAAGCCATAGGGTGGGGCACACTGGCCGGATTGCCTGCTTAGCGGCATGTTCCGTGGAAAACATGCCGTCTTGTCTTGTAATTTGGGTCAAGTGCGGATATAATGATGCAATCCACCAATTTTGTGGAAAAACAAACAAAGTACAACTTTGAAAAGCGGGAGGTATTTTTATGGAAAACGATGCGGCACGATCCAATTTCATCTGGGACGCCATCGACCAAGACCTGGCGGCAGGCCGTTACCAGCGCGTGCACACACGTTTCCCTCCCGAACCCAACGGCTATCTGCACATCGGCCACTGCAAGGCGCTGGTGGCGGATTTCGGCACGGCCGACAAGTATAACGGGCTTTGCAACCTGCGTTTTGACGATACGAACCCGGCCAAGGAAGAAACGGAATATGTGGACGGGATCATGGAGGATATACGCTGGCTGGGCTTTGAGTGGAAGGGCGGCTTGTTTTTTGCCAGCGACTACTATGAAAAGTGCTATGAGATAGCGGAGGACTGGATCAGGCGTGATCTGGCCTATGTGGATGAGCTCACCCAGGAGCAGATGCGTGAATACCGTGGTACGCTGACGGCGCCGGGGAAAAATTCTCCGTGGCGCGACAGGCCTATGGAGGAAAGCCTTGATTTGTTCCGCCGCATGCGCGCCGGGGAATTTCCGGAAGGGCGGTATGTGCTAAGGGCAAAGATCAACATGGCTTCCCCCAATATCAACATGCGTGACCCGGCCATGTACCGCATCCTGTTCAAGGAGCATCACCGCACGGGGAAAACCTGGTGCATATATCCCATGTACGATTACGCCCACCCCATTGGGGACGCGCTGGAGGGCGTAACCCATAGCCTGTGCTCCCTGGAGTATGAGGATCACCGGCCATTGTACGACTGGGTTGTGGAAAAGTCCGCCCACATGCTGCCCGCAAAGCCACGCCAGATTGAGTTCGCGCGGTTGAACATCACCCGCACTATCATGAGCAAGCGGTATCTTCGCCGTTTGGTGGAGGAAGGCTTCGTTTCCGGCTGGGACGATCCCCGCATGCCCACGCTGTGCGCCATGCGCCGGCGGGGCTATACCCCCGCCGCTATCCGTGATTTCATTGACCGGGTGGGCGTGAACAAGGCCAACAGCGTAGTGGATTTTGCCTTTCTCGAGCATTGCGTGCGGGAGGACCTGGGTGAAAAAGCGCCCAGGGCCATGGCTGTATTGAACCCGCTGAAGGTGGTGCTCATAAACTGGCCCGAGGGGAAAACCGAAAGCATTGAAATGGAAAACCATCCGGAGCATCCCGGTATGGGAAGCCGGACGGTGACCTTTGGCAGGGAGCTGTATATCGAGCGGGAAGACTTCATGGAAGAGCCCGTGAAAAAATTCTTCAGGCTCTTTCCAGGCGGCGAGGTGCGGTTAAAGGGCGCGTATATCATCCGCTGTGATGATTTGTTAAAAGATGAGAATGGCAATGTCGTTGAGCTGCGCTGCACTGTAGACCTTAATAGCCACAGCGGCAGCGAGGGTGCGGCCCGCAAGGTGAAGGGAACGCTGCACTGGGTGAACGCCGCAACTGCCGTGCCGCTGGAAGTGAGGCTGTATGAGCCGCTGCTGGCCGATGAAAACGACCAGGAGGATGAGGATGACGAAACCGGTGACAAGGCCGCATCCGACAAGAAGGATTTTATCAGCCGCCTGAACAAAAGCAGTCTGGTCGTTGCCCGCGGCTTTGCGGAACCGGCGCTTGACACGGCCGAAGCCGGCGCCACATTTCAGTTCCTGCGCCTGGGCTACTTCTGCAAAGACGGCGATTCCGCCGCCGGCAAGCCCATTTTTAACCGCACCGTAACTCTCAAGGACAGTTGGGCGAAATTGAACCGATAACCAGGGGACGCAGTCCCCTGGACCCCTGCCAAAGGGATGATATCCCTTTGGCATCCCCTGTTTTTTCGTTCGGGGGAGGATAGGGAGTATACCTATTGATTTGCACCCGAAGGGTTTCCAAAGGTTCCGAAGCCTTGCCGCCTGTGGCGGATAAAGGCAAGGTGCAGGAAGCCAACGGAAAGGAGCAGTGCAAGCGAAGGCGCAGCAATGCGACTATTGAGCAGGCCGGATTGACCGGAAAGCCCTTTGGTCGCGCCCGCAGGCGCGAGTTCCTACGTACGAGGGTAAAAGCAGCGCTGGAAATCTGAAATTTACAATAATAGGTAAATAGGATTCCAAAGGGATATCATCCCTTTGGCAGGGGTCCAGGGGAC
>JAEWNM010000352.1 GCA_023392755.1 Bacillota bacterium | reverse complement strand
CTCGCACATCCTCGATGCTTTTGCATTGCCCGGCCAGCATCTCTGCCAGTGCCTGTTCCTTCTCGTGCATGGAAACATCCCCTCTCTTGGATATTGTTCCCATTTATACGGAATTATTTACACTCTCATCAGCCCAAATGGACATCCACGCATTATACATTGCTGGATTTGAAAAACCTGTGCGCGCCGCAAACACTAAAACCCTGCCGGGACATGGTCATACGGATGTTTGATGATTGCATGAATCATGACGGGGGTATGAACCTTTCCAGATATGAGCATCCCAGCGACATATGCGTGGACGGCATGGTTTTGAACTATGCCGCCTATTTTTGTCCGTATGAACCCCGTGTCATCAAGCTGGCCGGGCATCTTCTTTCCGCTCAAAAAAAGGACGGCGGCTTTACGTGGAACATCCATAGCGAAAAAGGAGACCCGCATACGACAATCTGTGTTCTGGAAGGATTGGGCCAATGCGGCGTTTCCGTGCCAGGGCACGGGCTTTTTGGCATGGAGGAAGCAAAAGCGAAAGCGTTTGCGTTTTTGCTGCGCAACAGTCTGTTTATGGATGACGTCGACACAAGGTTTCGGAAGCTGTCGTATCCGTATCGCTACAGATATGACCTTTTGCGGGGGCTGGAATGCTTTGCCGATCAGCAGGTTCCGTATGATCCGCGCATGCAGCCGGCTATTGATTGGCTGCATGCCAAAAGAATGAAGGACGGGCTGTGGTGCCTTGAAAACCAGCATAAGGGGAACGTGCATTTTACGATGGAAACGGTTGGAAAGCCGAGCAGGTTTGTTACCGTAAAGGCGCTGTATGTATGCAATTATTTTGAGCCTTCAACGCGGGCGGTGAACCAAAGCATTGTATAAAGTGCGGTACGGAAAGGTCTGGAATTTTTGGGATAAAAGTCGTATCATAGGGTAGGGGAGCCGTGCGTTTTGCCAAAGGCAGGCAAGGATGCGCGAAAAGGCCTGCGGGAAGGCCGGGTGCGCGTTTTTTTGCACCAAACAGATGGGTTGACAAAAGCCTGTGGCCTTATTGCCAAGGGCTCATGCATTGGAATTTGAGGGAAAGCAGCATGGACAAATACACCATGGAAGAGTTGACACAGGCGCTTGAGGCGGTTTGTTCCATCATCCGCAAATGTGAAAAGGCAAAGGAGAAGTTTTTGGGGGGAACGTCCCATCATACACTTCTTCTAAACAGGCTGAAAGCAATGTATATTTCAAAAGCGCTGATTGAGGAGGCGCTGGCGGCGCCGGACAAAACAGCCGCGCCGGCCGGCTTTTGATGCGTGAAACCGCATGGCGGGCTTTGATAACACTTGGCCTGTGAATGCAAACGAAGGAGGCATACAATGAAAACCGTAATCGTCTATTACACCTTCGGCGGCGCGACCGGGCGGGAGGCGGAGCGCCTGGCCGCTACGATGAACGCGCCTTTGTGCCATGTGGCGGAGGTACGGGAGCGCAGCCTTTTGGGCGCTTTTGTCACCGGCTGTTTTCTGGCGATGCGCCGCAGGGCGTCGGCCATCCGCCCCCTTGATGTGAATCTTCAGGAGTATGACCGGATTATCATCGGCTGCCCGGTGTGGGCCGGGTATCCCGCGCCCGCCTTTAACGCCATCGCGGCGCTCTTGCCAAAGGGCAAGGAGGTGGAGGTCTTTCTCTGCTCCGGCGGCGGCGAAACGGAAAAGAGCCGGGAGGGCACCAGGGCATTGATCGAGGGCAAGGGCTGCACCCTGGTTTCCTACCGCGATGTGAAAACCAACGGCATGCCCGCGAAAATGAAGGCGTAAGCCGTAGGTTAAGGTGCGCAATGGACAAAAAGACATATGGGCTCATTGAAAACCACATGCTTGATTGCATGAGGGACAGCGCCCACGACAAGGAGCATATCTACCGCGTGCTGTACGCGGCGCTGGATATCGCGGGGAGCGAGGAAAACGTTGACCTTGACGTTTTAATCGCCGCCTGCCTTTTGCATGACATCGGCCGGGAGGAGCAGTTCAAAAACCCCGATGTCTGCCACGCGGAAATCGGCAGCAGGATGGCGTATGATTTTCTTGCGGGGATCGGCTGGGCGCATGGGCAGGCGGACCGGGTGCGGCTGTGCATATTGTCCCACCGGTACAGAAACGACGCGCAGCCGGGCAGCCTGGAGGCGAAGATTCTCTTTGACGCCGACAAGCTGGACGCCACGGGTGCGCTGGGGATCGCAAGAACCCTGATATACAAGGGCCAGGTATCCGACCCCCTGTATACGGTGGACGAAAACGGCCGCGTGATGGACGGCGCGGACGCCGGGCCGTCGTCGTTTTTCCATGAATACAAGTTCAAGCTGGAAAAGCTGTACGGCCTGTTTTATACCCGGCGCGGGCGGGAGATTGCGCAGGGCCGCCGGGATTCGGCGTCGGCGTTTTATCAGAGCCTGCTGGCGCAGTCAAGGGAATGCCGTGAAAGCGGTATGGGCCGCCTTGAAGGCCTGCTGTGCGGAAAGGCCGGAGAAGAAAAGGCATAAAACCCCGGCGGGCATGGACCCGCGCCGCGGCATACCCTGCGAAGGGAACGCGTCGCAGGCGCCCTGATGCTTAAATGGCGGGAGGCGTATCGGTGGAGCAGCACGGAAGGCTAATATTCAGGGAATTTCAGAAACAGGATTTTGATTTGTTCTATTCCGTTTTTTCCAATGAGCAGGTGATGCAATACGCTTTGCGGGACAGATACGGCAGCCGGGAGGCCCTGCTTCCCTATTTTCTGGAGGTGTTGGAAAACAACAAAGCCGATGAGGGCCGCAAGGCTTATGAATACGCCGTATTTCTTTCCTGCAGCGGCGAGTTTATCGGCTTTGCGGATATCGACGTGTACGCAAGGAACGCATACGGCGGCTGCGCCGAGATAGGCTATTTCATACTGCCCGGTTTCTGGGGCCGCGGGTACGCGGCGGAAATTGCCGGAGCACTGCTTGGTATATGCTTTGGGCCGCTGGCGCTGCACAGGGTTTTCGCCTGCTGCAACGCCAACAATCACCGGTCGGAAAGGATTATGCAGAAGATAGGCATGCAAAAGGAGGGGGAGTTCCAAAAGGCGCGTTTCAAGCATGGCCAATGGGACAATGAGCTGCGGTATGCCATCCTGGCGGAGGAATGGAAAGACCTTGCATCAAAGCGCGGCTGAAAAGCCCGCAAAGCCTGAAAAAGCATTTCGGATCATTTCATTTCAAAACGCGTTTTTTTGCCTGCCGGCACACTTACGACACGACCCTGCTTTTTCGCAAGGGGGCTTAATGCATGGAGGCCTGTTTCACGGCGGTTGAAGCCTATGAAAGCATCCAGGACAGCTTTTTTTCGCTGGACGGAAAGTGGCGCATAACCTATGCCAACCGTATGGCCGCCCACATTGTGGGCCGCCGGCCGGAGGAGCTTTGGGGGAAAGTGATCTGGGAGGAGTTTCCCGCCCTTGTGGGCACGGCTGTTGACGGCGCGTACCATACGGCCAGGTTGACGGGGATGGTACAGCGCACGGAGATGGAGGGGCCGGCGGCAGGCACCTGGTACAGCATACTGGCGGTGCCCGTGGGCGATGAGCTGCACGTATACGGGCGGGATATTACCAAGCGCAGGCAGACGGAGGAGAATTTGCGGCAAAGCGAGCGGCGGGAAGCGTTTTTGCTCAGGCTCAGCGATTTTATCCGCCCGATAAACGATCCGCTGGATATACAGGAGGCGTCGGCCCGCATGCTGGGCGAGCATCTTGACGTGGACAGGTCGTTGTACTGCGACATAATTATGAAGGGCACAAAGCAGTATTTCGTGCTGCAGCGTATGTACCGCAGGGAGGATGATCCCCTGTCCCCCGGCCTTCTTCCGGTGGAAACCCTGGGATATTTGGCGCCGGACATTCTTGCGGGACGTATGATCGTGTCAAAAGACCTTCATTGCGGCCGGGAAATGGGGGAGGAGGAGCGCCGTGCCTTCCGCATTTTGAACATGCGCTCCCTGATTTGCGTTCCCCTTAGCAAAAACGGCATATCCACGGCGTGCTTCTGTGTGCATCAGGCCACGGCCAGGGATTGGACGCCGGATGAAATATCCCTTGTCAAGGAAACCGCCGAGCGTACATGGGCGGCGGTGGAGCGTGCGAAGGCGCAGGCCGCGCTTAAGGAGAGCCGGGCGGAATTGCGGGCGGAGCTGGACGGCGCAAAGCTGTTGCAAAGCGTAAGCCTCGTTTTTTTTCATGAGGAGGACATACAGGCGCTGTACGACAAGATTGTGGACGCGGCGGCCAGGATCATGCAGTCCCAGGCAGCCAGCCTGCAGGTATATTACCCGGATCACGGCAGGACCGGCGGGCTGAAGCTGCTGGCCTACAAGGGCCTTGACCAGGCGGCGGCGGACGCTTGGGAATGGGTGGACATAACCGCCGGCACGCCCTGCGCCACGGCCTGGCGGACAGGGCGCCGCGTTTTTGTGAAGGACGTCAAATCATGCGATTTCATGGCGCGGGCAAATGCCGCTGCCGGTTTTATCAATGCCGGCATCAACTCCACCCAGGCCACGCCCCTGTATTCCCGGGGCGGCCAGCTGCTGGGCATGATTTCCACCCATTGGCACAAAAGGCATCAGCCCCTGGAACAGCAGATGCGCTTTTTGGATGTACTGGCACGGCAGGCAGCCGACCTGATCGAACGGCGCCAGTCGGAGGCGGCGCTTCGCGAAAGTCAGGAAACGGCCCTGCAATTGGTGCGGGAGATGGAGGAAGCCGACAGGAACAAAAATGAGTTTATCGGCGTGCTCTCCCACGAGCTGCGCAACCCCCTGGCGGCCATTTCCATGGGATTGCAGCTATTGGGCATCACCACGGACAGGGATGAGGCCGGGAAAACCCTTCAGATCATGACGCGCCAGATGCATCAGTTGTGCCATCTGGTAGACGACCTGCTGGACTTGACACGCATCACCCACAACATAATCCGCCTGAAAAAGGAAAGGCTGGAGCTGAACGAGCTGGCCCGGCTGGTGGCGGAGGAGCTGAAGCCGATTTTTGACGGCAAGGGCGTCAGTCTTGCCGTATGCCTTGGCGAAGAACCGCTTTACCTGCACGCGGACCCCGTGCGCCTTAGGCAGATTATAGGCAACCTGATGCACAACGCGCTGAAGTTTACCGATATGGGCGGCGAAGCTGCGCTGGCGGTGTACCGGGAAGGCGAGGAAGCCGTGATTTGCGTACGGGACAGCGGAATCGGAATCAGGCCGGATGTATTGCCGCGGCTGTTCGAGCCCTTTACCCAGGCGGACCATTCGCTGGAAAGGGGCAACAGCGGCCTGGGCCTGGGCCTGGCCATTGTCAGGAACATCGCGGTGCTCCATGGCGGTTCGGCCGGCGTGCATAGCGAAGGCTTGGGGAAAGGCTCCCGTTTTTTGATCCGCCTGCCGATGCCAAAAAGCGAGGAGACGGTGAACGCGGCGGACTTGACGGAGGACGCGGATACCGGCCCGATGAAGGTGCTGCTGGTGGAGGATAATCAGGATTATGCCAGCCTGGTATGCAGCATGCTGAAAAATGAGGGGCATCAATGCGCCTGTGCGGCAAACGGCGCACAGGGTATCGAAATGGCAAAAATGTTTAAGCCGGACGTGGTTTTCTGCGATATTGGCCTGCCGGTGTTAAGCGGCTTTGAGGTGGCGCGGGAAATCCGCGGTGAACCGGCGCTTGACGATGTGCTTCTGGTGGCGATGACCGGCTATGCCGGCCAGGGGGATGTTCAGGCGGCCTTAAAGGCGGGCTTCCACCAGCACCTTTCCAAGCCCATCGACATGGCGTCTATCAGAAAGGCGCTGGAATCGGCCCGAAAAAGAGGGCGGGACAAGCAAACATGAAGGAGGGCGGCGCATGCGGGCAGGTACGGACTTTTCCATACGGCTCAAGGAAACGCTCAGCGGGGAGGACTGCCTTGCGATTAGCACCTTGGCCGGGGAATGCACGCGGCATGACGGCGCCGGCCTGAAGCTGGAGCTGGATTACAAGCTGGGCACCGCCGCGCAGAGCGGACCGCGGGCCGCCCTTTATGCGGTGAACGAGCTGATGTATTTTGAGTCGGACAGGCTGATTGGCTACATTGGCATCTGCTGCTTTGGCGGGGCGGGAGCGCCGATGGAGCTCAACGGCATGGTACATCCCGCTTACAGGCGCAGGGGCGTGTTTCAAACGCTGAGCGCGCTGGCCCTTACGGAATGCAGGCGGCGGGGGGCGAAAAGCATACTGCTGCTGTGCGACAGGCAATCGCCGGCCGGGCGGGGTGCGGCGGAGAGGACGGGGGCGAAGTATCACCATTCGGAGTTTGAAATGTACCTGCGCGATGGAAAAACCCCAAATGGCCGCGCAGGCGTGCCCGATGTGGTGTTTGAAAAGGCCCGCAATGAGGACGCGGCGGAAATCGCGCGGCAGAACGCCATTTATTTCGGGAACGAGGGGCAGGATGTTTCGGATGCGGACGGCGCTTTGCAGGGAAAGGAGGCCGACACCGGGGAGCGCGTTTTGCCGGAGGAGGAAGAAAAGCGGGGCATGACCATATACCTGATCCGCTGGGAGGGGCGGACCGCCGGCAAGGTGCACGTGCAGCTGTGCGGCGGGACGGGCGGCATTTACGGCCTTGGCGTATTGCCGGAATACAGGGGCACGGGCTTGGGCAGGGCGGCCTTAATGGGCGCCGTTCAAAAGCTGAAGGAGGCGGGGGCGGGGGAGATCATGCTTCAGGTGGCCGCGAATAACAAGAACGCGCTGCGCCTGTACGAATCCTGCGGATTCGTGGCAGCATCCACCATGGACTATTATGAACTGGCCCTGTAAACGGGGCGGGAACGCAAGGACACGGCAAGGAGGATTTAGGCCATGGACCAGACGCAAACCCTGATGGACATATTGTACAAGCGCCGCAGCATACGCGTGTACGACGCGGATAAACAGGTTGAGCGGGAGAAGATTACAACCCTGCTTCAGGCGGCCATGGCGGCCCCATCCGCCTGCAATCTGCAGCCCTGGGAGTTTATTGTCGTAACCGGCGCGCAAGGCGTTATGCGGCTGAAGGAGTGCATTGGCGAAAACAACGGCAGGCACTACAACGCACCCGCCGCCTTTGTGGTCTGCGCCAATACCCGCTATATCCC
>JAEWNM010000323.1 GCA_023392755.1 Bacillota bacterium | reverse complement strand
GCCCCAGCGCATGTGTCTCCACATGCACGGTGGCGGCCGCATGCCCTATGGCCCTGGCGGCTGCGCATGCGGCAGGATCGTGTTCCGCCTCCAAAGCGGCACGGTGCGCGGCAAGGATTGCCTTTTTCGCGGCAGGCATTTTTATGTCTCCGCGCATCCAGGCTTTTGCCGCCTCAATGGCCTCAAAAGGCCGCGTGTCCCCAGGAACCCTCTTGTGAAAAAAATCCAGCACAGGTCCCGCGCAGTCTACCGCCCACATGGCCAGCGTACGGTGCTTTTGATTTTCGATCATCTCCCGAATGGGCTGTATGCACGCGCTGTCCCTTGAAAACAGGATTTTTCTCATGTTGCTCCCCCTTCAAAAAGGCGCTCCGCGCCCTGCATTCAGTCCGGCATATCCGTATGGTATACATCCACAGGGCAGAAGAACTCCACCTCGCAGTATTGCTTCCCAAGCCAGCTTTTTTCCACGTGCTCTATAAACTGCCCGTCCCAGCGGGTATTGCGCTGGGAAAACCAGGTGCCCGCCACCAGCGAAGCCATCAGCCGCATGCGCCGCGCTCCTTCCGCGTCCAGGGGATGCAGGCCGATGTAATGAAACTTGGCCCACTGCCCGGCGGGCCAGTGCCAGGCCGCGCTGTCCGGCCCGGCACCCGTTCCCTCTCCCGCTATCAAATACAGGTGGGTGAACTGGTTCCTGGGCGAAGTGCGGCATGCGGCGGTGTAGCTTTCTTCCGTCAAGGCGGCTATCCCCTCAGTCAGCGGCGTGCCATCCAGCAAATTGTCCGCGTAATTGTAGTGCCGCAGACCGCCGCGCATGCAAAAGGCCGGGCGCGCCAACAAAACGGGCTTGCCCAGCATGCCGCTGTGGGATACTGTGAAGCCTGTCAGCTGGGGCACATCCACAATGGGCACAGGCTTATCCTGCCGGCGGAAACGGGCGGGCGTCATATGGTAGGTTTCGCGGAATGCCCTGATATACGACTGCTCATGCTCGAATCCCGTATCCAGGGCGATGTCAATGATTCTGTCCCCGCGCATCAGCCGCGCAATGCTGTGAAAAAGCCGCCGGGCACGGACATACTCCATGGGTGTCAGGCCGCAGAGCCTGGAAAAGAGGCGGATGAGCGCAAAGCGGTTCAGTCCGCTCACCTCCGTCAGTGCTTCCAGCGACAGGGCTGCATTCCGGTTTTCCTCTATATAGGCCAGCGTCCTTGCAAAAATCTCCTGGGGCGTCGCCATATTTCTCCCCGCAATTTCTGTTCATTTTGCCATTGTGCCACGGTGTATACTTTATTCATTATATCACCAAGGAGGACCTGCGCAATGCCGGCCATGCCAAATTCCGTCCGCGTCCCCTTTTCAGGCCGTGTCCTAAGGGACGGGCCGCACCTTGTGCCCCATAGCCTGGCTTTTCCCTCGGCCATGATGTCCTTGAAGGTGCTTATGGGCGGCAATCACCGCACACATGAGCTCAGCGCCCATCAAAGGACCTGGCGCTCCGACGAGGATTACTACCTGCACCTTGGACTGTCGGGGGAGGGCTTCCGCTTTCTTTTCAACACGGCGGAGTATTTCCGTTTCGCCATGGAGGAAGGCGCGCAGCCGCTGCTTGACTGCCTTGCCATGGAGGGCATCCCCGCAAAGGTGTACGCCGCAAAGCCCGCGCCGCATATTAACGGCGTGTGGCACGATGAAGCACACCTGAAGGAACTGGTGCTGGACACGCTCAAAGGCGGATTCCCCGCCTTGCTGCTGGGGCGCACGGCAAGCGACTGGGCGGTGCTGGCCACGGGCTATGAAGCGGGCGGCGAAACGCTGGTGGGCTGGACGTTTGTGCCCGGCGCGGACATGTCCAACAAATCCTTTGCTCCGGAGGATTGCCAGTACATTTGCGACTGGGCACAGGGCGCGGATGCGGCGGCTATCGTAACAGGCGCGCAGGATGAAGTGAAGAGTCGTCAGGCCATATTCCGCCGGGCGCTTTCCCGGGGAGAGCGGTTCCTGAGGCAGCCCGCGGGCCAACATAGCGGCGGGAAAAGCGGCTCTTATGATGAATGGATCAGCAAAATGCAGGATGGCGCCTTCTGGCAGGCCCCCTTTACCGGGCGGCCCGGCATCGACCCTGAAATTTGGGATATTGCCGAGCGGCGTGCCTTTGCGGCGGAATTTCTGGAGGAGGCCGGGCAGGAACTGAAAACGCAAGCGCTCATTCCGGCTTCGGACAGCTGCCGCCGGATTCATGACCTGATGTGGCGTATAAACGGCCTGTGCGACGGAGAGGACGCCCAAGCAAAGCTTAAAGACCCTGCGGTGCGAAGGGAAATTGTCTCCATACTCAACACCTGCCGCGATTTGGATATAAAGGCGGCGGACGCGATTGGGAAAGCGTTGGCGTAAGGGAAG
The DNA here is from genome assembly GCA_023392755.1 of Bacillota bacterium. GTDB lineage: Bacteria > Bacillota > Clostridia > Christensenellales > Aristaeellaceae > JAEWAH01. Next base: position 1,258 of record JAEWNM010000323.1, on the reverse strand, counting down.
CGGGAAGGGAAATTTTACCCCCCCGCCATCAAAAACCTCATTCAAAAATTTGGAGGGATCAATATGGACAGCCGCATCATTGAAAACGTTCCCCGCATCGCACAGTTCATTGGCAACGAATCCTATTTAACGCCTTTCATCGGCTCGCTGTACGCCGCCCTGCACGGCATGGGCACGCCTAGGTATTATGCCGAACTGCTGGCCTTATCCGGCGCCGGAAACCGTCTCACCTGGCGGCCCAATGAATGGTTCGGCGGCAACTGCGATATCCTTGCGTGCGAGGAGCCGCCCTTTGCGCCTCACCTCCGGGTGCTTGCGGCCATCGGCCTGACTGCGCAAATCCGCCTCTGCCGGGCGACGGTGGGCCTGCCCGGACCTTACGCGCCCCTGGATATAGCCAAAGAGGAGATCGTCGCGTCCATCAAAAAGGGCATCCCCGTCATTGCCATGGGCATTATCGGCCCTCCGGAATGCTGCGTGGTGCACGGTTTTGAAAAGGGCGGCGACGTGCTTGTCGGCTGGAATTATTTTCAGGACAGCGAAGGCTTTGCACCGGAGCAGCCCTTCCGCAAAGAAAACTGGCTGCAATCCCTTACCGGCTATCTGCTGTTGGAAAGGGCCGCATCATCGCCTCCCCAGCGGGAAAGCGCATTGGCCGCCTTCCGTGCCATCGTAAGCCATGCCAGGCAGCACGAGGTCCGGGGCGCCCGGGTGGGCTTTGCCGCCTGGGAGGAAATGCTCAGGCAGCTTGAGCATGACGACTTCACAAACCTGAAGGGGCTGCTTTTACCCAAGTCCGGGGAAGTGTGGAACGACGATGTGTGGAGCACCACCGCCCAGGGCCGCTTCTTCATTTATTGCGACGCGCTGTGCCAAATCCATGAGCGGGGTCTGGCGCTTCACTACTACCAGTACCTGTCGGAGCATTATCCCGAATGGACGGATTACCTGATCCCGGCTATCGCGGCCTGGAAGGAATGCTCCGCTTACGGCGGCTTCCTGTGGAAATATGTGACCATGGACCCCGACGGGTATGAGAAATTCAAAGACCCCGCCATACGCAGGATACTGGCCGACGAGGGCCGGAATAGCATGGCCAGGGATGCGGAGGCTATCGGGCATATCGAAAGGCTGCTCAAGCAGGAAGGATGAAAAACCAGGGAGGTATCGGAGGGCCGCAGTTCTCCGATCCTAGATCGCAAACCAGCGACATGTGCGGTGGTTTGCGCGGGAATTTTGAAAAAATTCCTTCCTTGCC
>JAEWNM010000244.1 GCA_023392755.1 Bacillota bacterium | reverse complement strand
GTGGCAGAAATGGGAGGGGTGGAGGAGGCTGGCGAAACAAGCAGTGCGACGCGGCAGCGAGCAATGCGCCGATTGAGCCAGATGGACCACGGCCCTCCGATACCTCCCTGGGTTTTTTGATGGTCTGACGGCCTCCCGCCGCATACGGGCAGGAGGCCGTCATTTCACATACCCCGGCTGCTCCCTTGCGCCGGCTTGCGCGCCTTGGCAAGCTTTTCCGCCCCTATCGTCCCCAAGACGGCCAGTACGAGCAGGATAAGCCCGGCGGCGGGAGAGAAGATAAGAAGCGACGCGAGGCATAGCGCCAAAATCACGATGATTCCCTTCAGCCATGCGCCCTTCATGCACCTGTACGCGCCCGCAAGGCCCAGCAGCGCGTTGCTTATGAAAAAGGTATTGGCGAGCCCCACCGCATCCTTCAGGGACAAAAGCCGCCCCTGGATTAAAAGAATCACCGCCAGGTGCACCGCGGTTAACATCAGGATGGCTTTAGCCGGCGCGCGGCTGCCCGGCTTTTGTGAAAAAACGGCGGGCAGCCTTCCCTTTTGCGCCCTGGCGGCCATCTGCCGCGCAACCGCGCCCATCACCATGAGTATGGTCAGACAGCAAAGCGCCAGCGCCACGGCCCCCAGCAAATACGGCGCCGACGCGCCAAACAGGGGAAACATGATGATTTGCAGGCTGGCAGGCCCGCCGCCTTTTGCATAGGGGCTGCTCTGCAGCGCGTAGGTGACCACGAGATAGACCAGCGCGACGGCCGCGGCGCTGGCCTTCATGGCCCGCATCAGCGTACGTTTTGGGTTTGACACATCCTCCACATAGTTGCCTACCACTTCCCAGCCGATAATGGCCCAGAACAGTATCAGCAGGGTGGAGCCCAGTGTATTTACATCGGGCAGACCCGGAGGCAAGGCGGCCGCGCCCTGGGAAATAAGGCTCCAGGCGCCCCCCAAGGTCAGTACAACGGCAGTGAGCGATGACAAGACCAGCATCACGCTGCCCATAACGCGTATGCCGCAGAGCAGCACCAGTACGTTTGCCGCCATAAACAACAGGGCGGCGGGAAGGGGTGCGAGCGCTCCATTGGGCAGCATGCTTTGCATATAGCCGGCGGCGGTTTGTATGACCGCCACAGGCCCGAAACACACGGCAATGGTGAGGCAGTTGGCGGAAAGCTCCCTGTACCGCTCCCCCAGCGCTTCCCCTATCATCAGGCTTACGCCCTCATTGGTGGCCGACATCATGCTCATCCTGGTAAATACATAGGCAAACCCCGTGCCCAGCAGCAGCACCATAATCCAGGCATACAGGGCATGATCCCCCAGGGCTTCATAGGCCATGGCCGGCAGCACCACAATGCCGGAGCCCAGCACCGGCCCTACCATCAGCCCGCTTAGCGATAGCGCGTTCAGCTTCTTTTTCATAATATCCTCCCTTTGGCATTATAGGGATGAAAAGGATATTTGTAAAATTGAAAGTTGAAATGAGGGCTATCAACAAATTCGATTTCATGATAGAATACCGGAGAAGAAACTTTGGAGGGCCTATGGATATCAAGCATTTCAAAACCTTCAAAAAGATTGTGGAGACGGGCAGCTTTTCCAGGGCGGCGGAGCAGCTGGGCTATGCCCAGTCCACCGTTACCTTTCACATACAGTCCATCGAGGGGTATTACCGCAGGCCGCTGTTCAACCGAACGGGCAGCGCCGTGGAGCTGACGGCCTTTGGCCAGGCCATCATCAGCCAGGTGGATGCGCTGCTGCACGCCTATGAGGCGGTGGAGGGCGCGTCGCAAAAGGACATGGCACCCCAGGGCTGCATAAAGATCGGCACGCCGGAATCGCTGCTTTTGTACCGCCTGTACGACGTTATACGGGATTTCAAGCAGGCCTATCCCCAGGTGGAAATCGTTATCAGCATCGACCTGTGCCCCGCGCTGCGGGACAAGGTGATACAGGGGGAGCTGGACCTTTCCCTTTTGCTGCAGCCGGAGTACCAGTACACCCAGCTTCAGGCCACCCTATTAAAGCGCGAGGCCATGTGCTTTATCGCGCCGCCGGACTACACGGGGGACGATTTTTTGCCCCAGGGCTCCCAGATGGTTTTGTATACCGAAAAGGAATGCACCTACCGGGATGTGTTTCAAAACTACCTGCAGGGCCAAAAGTTCTACCCCACCAACGTGCTGGAAACAGGCAGCGTGGAGGTGATCAAAAAATACGTGCAGTACGGCATGGGCATATCGTATCTGCCCCTGTACGCCGTAAAGGAGGATGCGCAAAAGGGCAAATTGCGCATCAGGGAGCACGATTCGCCCGTGGAGTTTTACACACAGGCCATCGTACACAAAAGCAAATGGCACAGCCCGGCCGTACAGGCGTTTTTGAAGCTGTGCGCGGAGCACGCCAAGGTGTGGTGACGGTGGGCGTTTTAGATGCAGGCGGGAAGAGGGATTTTTTCAAAAAGCCCTCTTCCCGCGCCCATCTCTGAAAAACTTTCGAAACCGCGGTATTTGATGAGACTGAGGACGTGTTTGAAGGTGCAATGCGATTGGAAATCCCCGGCCATGCTGTTTTTGCGTGCTTGCTATCCTGGCCCCCACGCGGTATGATGTTTTGGAATCGTACATTTTGTTTGGGAGGTGTGCATGATGGAGGAAAAAAACAGCCTGCATATTTTATGGACAAACGCGGACGTGGAAACTTCGCAGCTCATGGTGATGATGTACGCGACCAACAGCATGATAAACCACTGGTGGGACGAAGTAACCGTTATCATCTGGGGCGCGACGGCCCGGCTTGCCGCACAAAACGCGCAGATACAGGAATCCATCAAGGTGGCCATGAATGTCGGCGTGAAGTTTTCCGCATGCATCGCCTGCGCCCGCCAGTTGGGCGTGACCGAACAGCTTGAGGCGCTGGGCATAGAGGTCATCCCGTGGGGCAAGCCGCTCACCGCGCTTTTGAAGGAAAACGAAAAGCTGATTACCGTATAATTGCAGGAAAGAAGTAACATAAAGCGGAGAGGGGGCTTTTTTCAAAAAGCCCCCTCTCCGCGCCTCTACCTGAAAAACTTTTAGGAATTTACATGATGTAAGTGGCGGATACGCATCCGATTTCAGATTGGTCAATTTTTTGCTTACAGGATTATCGAAAAGTTGAGCAAAATAATCAATCATCTCCAGCTATTATCTATTGACAAGTCACCTCTATTTGAATAAAATGTAAGTGGACCTAGTCCACTTGCCGCTAGTCAGTATGCGGTGAACAAAATGCTGATACGAAAGTTTGTCCGCTAGCTAGTATGCGGCGAATAAAATGCTAGTATGAAAGAAATCTCTTATCAATTCGATAAGAGGTTTTTTCATAGATGGAGGTACTAATGACAATCTCTGAAAATGGCTTCTATTTTATCAGTGACCAGTACTTTATTGATTTTCCTGATCGATACTTAAAAGCTAACAAGGCAGAAAAACGTCCGTTCTATTTTTGTCTTTTTGATTCAAAGACAGAATTGCTATGGATGATCCCATTGAGTTCGAAAGAGGAAAAAATAAAGTTAGCAGAACAAAAGATAAAGCAAGGGAAATCAGATATTTTTCACTTGACAACACTTGGTGGAAAGCCAGGTGTAATGATAATACATGATATATTTCCAGTAACCTCTTGCTACATTAAATCTGAATATGCCATTAGCGGTATACCCGTACAATACAAGGATACTACTGAAATTCGAACGATAAGGCAAAAGGCTATGAAAGTACTCAGCCTGCTACGGAGGGGTGTCAAACTGGTACCTACCGCTCCAGACATATTTACCATAGAAAAGCATTTACTGAATGGAACAACGCTTATAAGCGAAAACACTCCCCATATATCGGAGGTCTCACTAAACATTTGATATGTTCAATCCCAAGGGAAGCTATGATTAACAATGCTTTTCTACTTCTCATAGAAAAACCATCAACATTCTCCATAGTCACACAAAAATGTCCCTGACGTCCTCCCGGAGGTTTATCGGCGGGAAAGATAATCGGCACTTATCAATCATTCACCCCACCTCAACCCCCGGACATTCAGCATACGCCCGACATGATGGCTAGTATGGTTAGTGACAGTAGCCCTGCTATCCGCCTGTCTTTCCGCTTCATTTACACGTATCGCAGGGCTTGAGCTTGAGCTTTTCCGCCTGGGACAGTTTGATCTGTTTGGGGTTTTTCATGCCGCTGCAATCCTTGTCGGTATGGTACACCTTTCCCTTGTCCTCCACCCAAACAAACACGTCCGGGTCAGGCTTTGCCGTGCCGCTGTCCAAAAGGGCCAGCGTCTTTTCCCCGGCGATCCCGTCGGCCTTCAGGCTGTTCACCCGCTGGAACGAAAGCAGCGCCCCTTGGGTGACATCGCCGAATGCGCCGTCGTCCTTGCCCAGGGCCATGTAGCCCAGCGCGATCAGCTTGCCTTGCAGCGCTTTGACCTCCTCGCCCTTTGAGCCGTACTTGAGCAGCGAATTGTCAGGCCCGGGCGTTGAGGGCGGATCGGGCGTTTTGGTCGGCCTTAGCGTTTGCCGTGCCGTTGCGACAGGCGCGTTTGTCGGCGCGGCAGGCTGCGTCAACTGATTCGAAAGGCCGTCGGTGTCAGACATGGCCGAAATGGCATCCGGATTGTTGGCCGGCGCGTTGTTCTTCGGGTCGCCGCGGTTTACGAGGGAGGAAAAAAGAATGATGACGGCAAAGGCCAGCACAATCCACAGCCAGGCCATACCCCTTCTTGGCGGCTCTGTGGCCTGTGTGGTATACGTTCCCGTAACGGGGTTGAACCTGCTTTGCCTGCGCCTTGCCGGCCCGCCGCCGTCAGGGCCGCCCTGGGCCTGATAGCCCGCGCCCGGCCCGGCGGACGCGCTGTCCGCGCTGTCCGGCTTTATAAACTTTGGTAAACGGATGGCCATACATTTTCTCCCGTTATGTGTCGTCGGCATGAAAAGGGAGTGAAAGCGTGATATTGTCTTATAATTATAGTTTATTCCCGGCCGCAATGCAAACAATCATCGCATTTTAAGGAAAAATTTGCATATGTAAATTG
>JAEWNM010000112.1 GCA_023392755.1 Bacillota bacterium | reverse complement strand
CGCAAGGTTGTCATTGCTCCGGGGATCTATGCGCAGCAAAGGCGCTTCATCCCAGTTTTCGTGCATAGATATATCTTTGCGGCCGGAGGCCAAAGACATGCTGCCCCGGAAAAACCTGTCCGGGAATATTTGGTAAATTATTCCATGGTGCAGAAAGGAGGGGGTTTCAAAGGATGGGGAGTACACCGTCACCTGATAGCTGGCAGGGGTACCTTCATATAGTGCCCCCTCTCCGCCCATCTGGTCATAGGCATTGCCATAGCGGAGGGTTCCGTTTTCTGTCTGAATCGAAAAGTCATACCACCATAGCATGGGTACCAAGGGGGCGGTGATTTCCGCCGCATAGGTATCCGGGCTTTCCTGCACCATGGGGTGATACGTTTCCTGCCCGTCCCATGTGCGCACCTGAACAGACCTCGCGAAGCCGCAGGTAAGGCGCAGGCGCAGTAATGCGCCGCAGGGCAGCGCGCCCTGCGGCGAGCGGTAAAAGGTATTGTGGGAATCATGCAGCGGCAAGGGGTGTGCCTCCCTTTTTGACTGTCCGGCTTTTTGAACAGGTGTCCATGGGACAGCATTCCCTGGTTTTATCAGTTTCTGTGCGCCAGCGGCTTTAAGTGCCAGATTTTGTTGTTGTATTCCAAAATAGTGCGGTCGCTGGAAAAAATGCCGGAGGTGGCGGTATTGGTAATGGCCATGCGCCACCACTTGTCGGGATTTCGGTAGTCCTCGTCCACCCGCAGCTGCGCCATGGCGTAGGAGCCAAAGTCTTTGAGCACGAAATAGGGATCGGCGTTGCAGCCGTATTCACCCAGCAAGAGGGCATGATACAGTTCCTGAAGAGTAGCGGGGCTGTCGGGAAACAGCGTGCCGTCAATCAGCTGTGTCATGGCCCTGTGAATTTCCCGGTTGGTTTCAAAAATTTGCATGGGGTTATAGGTGCGCTCCTGGTACAGGCTTTGCACCCTGTCTGCCCGCATGCCAAAGATATAAATGTTGTCCATGCCCGCCTGCCCGGCAATTTCCACATTTGCGCCGTCCATGGTGCCAATGGTGAGGGCGCCGTTCATCATAAACTTCATGTTGCCGGTACCGCTGGCCTCCTTGCTGGCGGTAGAAAGCTGTTCTGACAGCTCCGCCGCGGGGATCAGTATTTCGGCTGTGGACACGTCGTAGTTTTCCAGGAAAACCACCTGCAGCATTTTGCTGGCCCTGGGATGCTTCTGTATCAAATGGGACAGCGCGTTGATGAAGCGTATGATCAGCTTGGCCCGTCGGTAACCTGGGCTGGCCTTGGCCCCAAAGAAAAACGTGCGGGGGGCCATCTGAAAATTCGCGTCCTCCACAATGCGGTTGTACAGCACCAGGATGTGCAGCGCGTTCAAAAGCTGCCGCTTGTATTCGTGCAGCCGCTTGGCCTGTACGTCATACAGAAATTGCGGGTCTACCTGGATGCCCTGCTGGGCAAAAACCATGCGGGACAGGCGCGCCTTGTTCTGCTGCTTGATGCGGGCAAACTCCTGCCGAAAGGCCGCGTCGTCCCTGTAGGGGAGAAGCTCCTGCAGCCGCTCCGGCTCCTTCATGAAACCGTCCCCAATGGTATCGCGGATAAGCCTGGTCAAATCCTGGTTGCAGGATAAAAGCCAGCGCCGGTGGGTGATGCCGTTGGTGATGGCGGAAAACTTCTCCGGTGTCAGGGCGTAATAATCTCTGAAAGTGTCGGTTTTCAGAATCTCCCCGTGAAGCTGGCTGACGCCGTTTATCGAAAAGCTCATGGCTACGCACAGGTTGGCCATGTGTACCTGGCCATAGGCCAGCACCGCCATCTGGGCAATGCGGTCCCATTCGCCGGGAAACTTCTCCCACAGCTTTTCGCACAAGCGGCGGTTGATTTCCTGCAGAATCATATAAATGCGGGGAAGCTGGCCTTGCACCATGTCCTCAGGCCACTTTTCCAGTGCCTCCGACATAATGGTGTGGTTGGTATAGGCCACCGTTTTTTGCGTGATGTCTGAAGCCTCGTCCCAGCCCAGGCCTTCCTCGTCCATCAACAGGCGCATCAGCTCGGGAATGACAAGGCCGGGATGCGTATCGTTGACATGAAAGACCACCTTCTCCGGCAGCAGCCTAAAATCCGTGCCGTGCATGCGCTTGAAGGATTTGAGTGCGTACTGCAGCGTGGCGCTGGTAAAGAAATAATGCTGCTTCAGGCGCAGCATTTTCCCCTCGTAATGGTTATCCTCCGGGTAAAGCACCTTGCTGATAACCTCCGCCAGCTCAATCTCCTGGCTGGCGCGTATATAATTCCCCTGGCCGAAGGAGCACAGGTCAATACCCTTGGGCGACCTGGCCCGCCACATGCGCAGCGTATTGACCGTGGCGGTGTCATAGCCCACGGCAGGCATGTCATAGGGTACGGCTTCCACGGTGAAATAATCCTTATGCAGAAATTTGCGCACGCCGTTTTCCACCGTTTCCTCCAGCCGCCCGCCGTATCGCACCTCACAGGCGTCCTCCGGCACGGCCATTTCCCATACATTTCCGTTGACAAGCCAATCATCCGGCAGCTCCACCTGCTGCCCGTCCACCAGCTTTTGCCTAAACAGGCCGTATTCGTACCGTATGGTGCAGCCCATGGCAGGCAGGTCCAGGGAGGACAGGCTGTCCAAGAAACAGGCGGCCAGGCGGCCCAGTCCGCCGTTGCCCAAGCCGGGCTCCGGCTCCTCCCTCAAAATGGCAGTCAGGTCGATGCCCAATTCCGAAAGGGCTTCCCGGTAAGTTTCGGTGCTGCACAGATTGAGCATGTTGCAGTAAAGCGTCCGGCCCATCAAAAACTCCACGGACAGGTAATACAGCCGTTTCGCCTTGCTTTCCTTTCGTTCCTCCCGTGCGATCATCCATCTTTGCATAATCTGATCCCGCACGGTGGATGCCAGCGCTTTGTATATCTGCTGGTTTGTCGCCTCCGCGATGGTGCGGCCGTTATACCTCTGCAGCTTACCAATAATGCTTTTCTTAATGGAATCCTTATCAAAGGACGTAGTCGGCATAAATCGTCGCCCGCCTTTATATTGCAATATTCGTGGCACGCTTGTATTTTATCATATAATAGTAGATAGTTCAACGAAAGCCGCGCCGCGCCAATATGTTCCACGTGAAACAGGCTAGGGGAAAGGGCACAGCCCCATTGTTTCACGTGAAACATAGCGCTGTTTACAACACTTCCCCGTTACGGTACAATATGCTTAATGGAGGGGAGGCGTTCCCATGCCCAAATGGACAGATGCCCAGCAGCAGGCCATACAGGCGCGAAATCCCATGCTCCTGGTCAGCGCCGCCGCCGGCTCCGGCAAAACGGCTGTTCTTGTGGAACGCATTCTGACCATGATCCGCAAGGACGGGCTTGACGTTGGCCGCATGCTGGTGGTCACCTTTACACGGGCCGCAGCGGCGGAGATGCGGGAACGCATATTGAAGGCGCTCAACGACGCCGCCGACGCGGAGGAAAATCTGCGGGAGCAGGCATTGAAGGTGGACAGGGCTTCCATCAGTACGTTGCATGTATTTTGCGGCCGGGTGGTCAGGGAACATTTCCAGGCTGCCGGGCTGGACCCCACCGCCCGGCTGATCGAGGGCGGAGAACAGGACGCGCTGTACCGCCAGGCTCTTGACGATACGCTTCTGATGGCCCACGAGGAAGGCAGGCCGGGATTCCTTCAGCTTTCCGAGCAGTTTGACGATAAGGATATCATGGAGATGGCAGATGGGTTATACCGCTTTTTGATGTCACTGCCGGAGCCCTGGCGCTGGCTGCATAAGCGGATGGTCGATTTCCCCAATGAACATGAAATCAATAACCATCCGTGGGCTCAACAGTTTTTAAAGGGCATGAAGCTGCAGCTGGAAGGCGTGACCGACGCAGCCAATGCGCTGCTGTCCATGATGAACGACGCTTTTGCCGACACTTCCTGCGAGGCGGTGCTCCATGCGGACATCCAGCAAATCAAAAGCCTTGCCGCGGCCGCGGAGCAGTCCATGGAGGCGTTGCGCACAGCCTGGGATCAGCGGAATTTTCCGCGGTTTCCGGTCATGCGCAAGAAAAGCCCGGAGACCATGGCTTGGGGGGAGAAACTGAAGAACCGGCGCGCCGGAATACGGGAAAGCGTCGCGAAAATCATGGAAAGCGCCCCCAAGGATATGGCGCAGGCAGCCCGGGACATTGCCCATACAAAACCGGCGCTGAGGTCGCTTATGCGGCTGACACGCAAGCTTCACAGGCGGTACGAGGCACTCAAACGGGAAAGAAACGTATACGATTTTAACGATCTGGAGCATAAAACGCTGGCGGTACTTGGCCGGCCGGAGTTCCGGGATGCGGTGCGAAGCCGGTTTGACGCGGTGTTCATCGATGAGTACCAGGATATCTCCGGCATTCAGGAGGCGATTTTGCAGGCGGTGCATGGCGGCCGGGGCCTTTTTCTGGTAGGCGACGTCAAGCAGAGCATCTATCGCTTCCGTTTGGCCGATCCAACGCTGTTTCTGGAAAAATCCAGGCAGGCCTCCCCGTCGGGGGAAGCATCCTTCCGCCGGATTTCCCTTCAGGAAAACTTCCGTTCTGCCAGGCCTGTTATCGAAGGCGTAAATCTGGTGTTTGAAAGCGTCATGCGGGAGGATGTTACAGAAATCGGTTACGACGGGGAGGCGCGGCTTCTTGCCGGCCGGAAGCCCGGCGGGGAGTTCCCGGTGGAGCTTCATGTGCTGCGGCCACCGGAGGAGGCGGCGGAGGAGGACAGCGACGGAGAGGAAACGCCCACCAGGGCGGAGCGGGAGGCGCGCCGGGCTGCTCTGTGTATCCGCCGGCTGATGGGACAGCGCTTTTTGGATAAGGAGACAGGCGAACTCCGCCCCTTCCGCTGGCGGGATATCGCGGTTTTGCTGCCCAAGGCGAAAAACACGGCACGCCTTGTCGCGCAGGTATTTCAAAAGGAAGGCATCCCCGTCTACTCCGAGGCGGACGAAGAATATTTCGGTTTGCCGGAGATTGCTTTCATGATGGCGCTTTTGCAGGTGCTGGACAACCCCATGCAGGATATTCCGCTTTTGACAACGCTTCGCAGCCCCTGCTTTTCCCTGGATGAGGAAACGCTGGCCATGATCAGGCTTGCATTGCCCGGCAGGGACGTTCCTTTTCACTCCGCCTTTTTCCATTGTGCCCGGCAGGATGACGCTTTGGGGAAACTGTGCGCATCCGTAGCGGAAAAGCTGGAAAATTGGCGGTTTTTATCCCGCAGCCTGCCGCTGGACAAACTCATGTGGCAGCTTTTGTCCCAGACGGGCATCTATACGCGCTCAGGCGCTCTGCCCGCGGGGGATGCGAGGCAGGCGAATTTGCGGCTTTTGTGCGAGAGGGCGGCGGCTTACGAGCAGGCTCTGGGCGACGGCCTTCACGGCTTTCTTGCCCACGGGGAGAATTTGAAAAAGTCCGGCGACTCCGTTACCGCGAAGGTTCTGGGGGAGACGGAGGATGTGGTGCGCATCATGACCATCCACAAAAGCAAGGGGCTGGAATTCCCGGCTGTGGTCGTCATGGAGTTGGGCGGCAGGATGCACAGGGCCGGCCATGCGTCCCCCTTGAGCATCCACCGGGAGCTGGGCCTTGGCATCCCCTGCATTCACCCGGAGGACAGGATTCGTATCAGGACGCTGGCGGAAAAATCTATGGCCCTGAAGGTGCTGGGCGAGGAAAAGGCGGAGCGCGCACGGCTTTTGTATGTGGCCATGACCAGGGCCAGGGAGCGGCTGATTTTAATCGGAACCGCCTCCGGCAAAGACCCTGCCGGCAGATGGGCCATGACGCCTGGCTCCTATCGCGTATGGCAGGCAGGCAGCATGCTGGACTGGATCGCGCAAGCCGTATACCCTCTGCCGGAAGCAGCGCCGCTTCGTGCCTGGAAGGACGGTTTATCCACAGCCCAGCCGGTTTCAAACGCGGAATCGGGCGAACAATGCACAACTTCCACAGGTTATCCACAGGACCACATCCCATGGGATATCCATGTTTGGACCGATAACGATGGCAAAGGTGTGGAAAAAAAGGAGAATATCCACACCCAGACAGCAAGGCTTTTGCAGCAGGTCAGCCGGCCCGTACCCGCTGACATCATGCGAAGGCTGGCCCCTCCCGCCGCACAGGCAGCCGTCCATCTTCCCTTGAAAACCTCCGTCACTTCCCTTTGCAAACAGCGGCTATTACCGGGATTTTTGCCGGGCGAGGGAGAAGAAACGCAGGAAATAAAAGCGAGGCCGGAGGAAATGGCACTGCCTCTGCGACTTTCCCCTCTGCCTGCCCGCCCCGGCTTTTTGGAAGGCAAGGCGGGCAGCGCTCAAGATTTGGGAACGGCAACCCATAAGGCGCTGGGCTGTATTCCCCTCGCGCCGCTTCAAAATAAGCAGGGCGCCGGGCTGCGCCTGGCACTGGCGGAGGGGCTCGCGCAGCTGTCGGAACAGGGCCTTCTCACGCCTGCTCAGCGGGATGGGCTGTATATGGACTGGCTGCAGCTCTTTTTTGAAAGCGATTGGGGCCGGCGGCTTCTGCGATCGCCGGAGATACGCCGGGAATGGGCCTTCAACCTGTGCCTGAACAGGGAACCGCTTATGTTGGTGCAGGGCGTGATCGACTGCTGTTTCATGGAGGACGGCGCCTGGGTACTCATCGATTACAAAACGGACTTTGTGGTGGAGGAGCAGGCGGTTCTCGCCCGCTATACCCCCCAATTGCAGCTTTACCGCCGGGCTCTGGAGGAGATTACAGGCATTCCCGTTCGGGAAGATGTGATTTTCCTGCTGCGCAGCGCCCGGGGGCTTTGCCCCCATTACGCCCGCCAAGGGGATTCATCCCTTTAGCTGGCGCAGATCAATAGGCCGTCAGAAATTTGAATGCGTCCACTCGGAAAAATGTATCAATGTATGCGGCACCCTGCTTAGGTGCGGCAAAGAAAGGGTATATAGGAATATGGAAAGAAGCCGCAAAATGGACTATCATCTTCACAGCACCCACTCCATGGACGGCCATCAAACGCTGGAGGAAATATGCCGGCAGGCCATATCCTTAGGCCTTGCGGAGATTTGCATAACGGATCACATCGAGCCCCATCATCCCGACCCAGGCGTGGATAAGCCTCCCGTTTTTTCAGACTGGCTTCGTGAACTGGCGGTGGTGCGGGATAAATATCCGGCACTTCTGATCCGGCAGGGGATTGAGATCGGTGACAACGCACCCTTCCGGGATGAGATAGCAGCTACTTTGGACGCACTGCCATTGGATTTCAGGCTTTTGTCGCTTCACCTGGTGGATAATGTGGACCCTTGCCATTCCGAGTATTTTGAAGGCAAAACCCAGGAGGCGGCCTACCACCGCTATGCGGAGCAGCGGATGGAAAGCATATTGCATTTTCCCGATTTTGATGCCATAGCCCATCTGGGTTATGTGGGCAAGTTTGCGCCATACCCCCCCGAAATTCGCCCCATGCGCTACCGTCACGCTCCGGAAGCGCTGGATACGCTGCTTACGTTTTTGGCCCAAAACGGGAAGGCTCTTGAAATAAACGCTTCGGGGTTACGGGAAACCGACAGCCCTATTCCCGGGCCGGACATCATCCGACGCTTTTTGGAGCTTGGGGGCGAGTTTTTCACCTTCGGTTCTGATGCCCACAAAAAGGAACATATCTATCTGTATGTGGAAAAGGCCAGGGAGCTTGCCAAAAGTTGCGGGGCCAGGTGGCAGCTTTCCTTTGAGCGGCGCATAGGCCGCGCCTGGCCGATTTGACCGACCTTACGCGAAAGAAAGGGTTATAACATGCGCCTTTTGCTCATCTCCCTGGACGGGCTGTGGGAAAAGGATTTTTCCATGCTGGAAAGCCTGCCTTACATAGGTGCGCTGATCCGCTCGGGCGTTTCCTGCAAACGGGTGCAAACCGTATATCCGGCCCTCACCTATCCCGTGCATGCCACCCTACTCACGGGCTGCCGTCCGGAGGCCCACGGCATATCTCATAACCAGCCCTTTTCACCCGGCCTTCCGCCGGATAAGCGGCCCTGGTACTGGGAAGCATCGCAAATAAAGAGGCCCACGCTGCACCGGCTGATTTGCGAAACGGGCGGAAAAACTGCCTCGATTCTTTGGCCTGTGACTGGGAAAAGCCCTTATATCCGCTGGAACTTCCCCGAGGTGCTGGCGCTGCCGGGGGAAAATCAAACGCTCAAGATGCTGCGTTACGGCAGCGCTTCATGGATACTGGCCACCGAGCTCATGTACGGCAGGCAGCGCAAAAGCGTTCATCAGCCGGACCTGGATGATTACGCCGCGCTGCTGGCGGAAAAGCTGCTGTACGCCCGCCGTCCGCCGGATTTGCTTACGCTTCATTTGGTGGATTGCGATGAGATGCGTCACCTGTACGGCGCGGACAGCCCGCAGGCCCTGGAATCCATCCACCGGTTGGACAGGCGGGTGGGCAGGCTGATTACCGCATTGGACAGGCGCCGCCTTGGCCGTGACACGGTGGTGGCGCTGGTCAGCGATCATGGCCTGTGGGACGTAAGCCGCCCCGTATCATTGGAGGAGGAGCTGAAGAAGGCAGGATTGGCACAAATATGCCGTGCCCAGTCCACCGGCATGGGTGCTTATCTGCATTTTATGGATGACACGCAGGATCAAGCGGGAAAAATCCGGACATATTTGGAGAAAAACGGGGAAAAGCTGGGCATTTCCCGGATATACGGTCCCGCTGAACTGCGGAAAATGGGAGCGGGCCAGGATATCCTGCTGGCGGTGGAGGCCGCGCCGGAGGTGGCGTTCGTGGATGATCTGTCCGTGGAAAAGCGGGTCAAGGCGACCCATGGCTTTGGCCCGGACCATCCCGCCGCCCAATGCCTTTTTGCAATGGCGGGGCCCGGCATCAGGAGAGGGGCCGTTCTGACCGATGCCCGCATGGAGGATATTGCCCCTACACTGATGCGCGCGCTGGGCTTCGCCATGGCCTCAGCACAAGGGACAGCGTTGGCGGATTGCTTTGAGAAATGTGAAAAAGTGGGGAATTAGGGCGGAAAAGCACGTATAAATCCATAGATAATGGTTTTTGATCGACAATTCAAGCGTAATTTCTTGACAGATGGGGGGAGTTGTGACAGAATAAGAACGAACCTGTACAAGAGAGGAGGGAGCGTGCATGGAGCTGCATGCATCGGTGAGGTATCATCATCACAGCGGTTTTTCCGTTCAGGTGGACAGCACGCTGCTGGTGTTTGATTATTGGGAAGGAGAGAGCCGGGAGTTACCACCTGTTGCACGGTTGACGGCGGATAGCTTTAAAGCGTTTTCCCAGGTATTTGTTTTTGTTACGCATGCCCATCCCGACCATCTGGACCAGACAATCTACACATGGATGGAAGGGAACCCTGTAACGTATGTCGTTGCCAGCGACACACCCATTGGTATCCGCGGGAAAAGGCTCGCGGCGGGGGACAGCCTTTTATTGGCGCCCGGCGTTCGCGTAACGGCCTATGGTTCCACGGATATGGGCGTTTCCTATCTGGTGGATATTGGCGGGCTGCGCATTTTCCACGCGGGGGACCTGAACCTTTGGCATTGGCGGGAGGAAAGTACGCTGCGGGAGATTGAGGCGGCGGAAAAAGCATTTGAGGAAGCGGTAAAGCCGCTTATCGGGCAGCGCATCGATTTGTGCATGTTCCCGGTGGACCCCAGGATGGGCGCCATGTTTGACGCCGGGGCCAACTACTTCATTCTTTCGGTAAAGCCAAGGCTGCTTTTGCCCATGCATTGGCAGGGGCGCAGTGAGGTGGCGGTGGATTTTGCCCGCCGGGCCAGAAACAAAACAACTGAAGTGGTGGCCATGACAAGACCTGGCGAGTATGCACAGATCACGTTTTCCGACACTGCGATCTTCCTGCATATCGTGGAACCGCCGGCGGAGAAGAAGGAGGATAGAAAGCAGGCGGAAGAGGGAAGGGCATTCTCCGCTGAGGATATCACGCCGTCTTCCCAGGTGACGCTGGAGGCATACAACCAAAACGATCCTTTTGCGGATACCGATCTGCCCGTAACCCTGGACGATCAATAGGAGGGATAAAGCATAATGGGGTTTCATTTTGCCCATCAGAACTTCAATGTACTGGATTTGGCAAAGAGCATAAAATTTTATGAAGAAGCACTGGGGCTTCATGTGGTCCGTGAAAAAACCGCAGCCGACGGGTCGTTCAAGCTGGTTTTCATGACGGATGAGCAAGGGCTTTTCCAGTTGGAGCTTACCTGGCTTCGTGACCGCACCGCGCCGTATGACCTTGGCGAAGCAGAATTCCATTTGGCTTTTATCACCGAGGATATGCAAAGCGCCCACGCGCTCCACGAGAAGATGGGCTGCATATGTTTTGAAAACAAGGGAATGGGCATCTATTTTATCGCTGATCCCGACGGGTACTGGCTGGAGATCGTTCCCATGCGCTGACAAAGTATTTAGGCGTAAAACTAGATTTGACAATGGAATCTTATTATGCCTTTAGAAGGCGGTGAGGAGGGAGCATTTTACGGCTCCCTTCCTGCTTTTGTGCGGAACATCCCCGCTGTGCTCCCGCGTTGACATTCCTTGTGCTTTAGGGTAAGATAAGCACAGCGGACGGCTTCTATTTGGGCCGGCCGAGGAAATAAAAAAGTGAGGAATGCCCTATGTCTATCAATAAATCGATGACCATTGGCGAGGTACTTCGCATGCACCGCGGCACTGCCCGCATTTTGATGGAGTTTGGTATGCATTGCTTGGGCTGCCCCGCCTCCGCCGGCGAAAGCCTGGAGGAAGCCTGCGCCGTGCATGGCAGCAATGTGGATGAACTGGTGGACCAGCTTAACGCATTTCTGGAAGAGCAAAAGGCATGACCTGTGGATAACTCCTGGGATTTATCCGGGATACATCCGCTTTCGCGATACCGTAAGGCCTTATACTGTGGATAAATAAGTGGAAAACAGGAGGCGCTTGTGCAAAACATGTGCAGTGGGATGGGACCCTTGCAGGTGCAAAATGAGCAGGAAGCGCTGTTCCTTGCATGCGAAATGGAACGGCGGGCCATCCGTGTCTATGAACGGGGCCTGATAGTATGTCAGGCCCCCGCAATCAAGGCGCTGCTTCAGCGGTTTCATGATGATGAAGTTGTGCATCTGGCAAAATTTTCTAGAATGGGCAACTGCTCCATGGAAGCTACGGATCAGGAGCGACAGTTGCTTTTGAAATCCTATGCGGCCCAGATTTTGTTTCCCGGCGGACTGATGCAGGTTCAGCGGGAGGGAGCGCTCGGCAGCCAGAAGTCTCTTTTGGCATTTGCCAGGGACAGTGAGGAAACGGCGGTCAAAAGTTACAGGGAGTTTTCTTCCTCATGCGAAAGGCCGGAGGCCAGGGATATGTTTCTTGCCATTGCGGGGGAGGAGCAGATGCACCTTGCCGCGCTTGAAGAGCAGTTGAAATGGCAGGAATAGGGCACATAATCCGGAGCTCATTGTCATGTATTAAAACAATTACAATTCTAATGAAAGAAAGGGAGCAGCACGCATGCGGGACGAACGTGTCAAACAGCTGGCCCTGGGCGGCCTGCTGGCATCGCTGGTACTGCTGGCTACCTGGCTTACGAAACTGCCGATTCCCCTGATGGCCAACGGCTATGTACATTTGGGAGACGGCGTGATTTTTCTGTCCGCGATGCTGATGGGCAACTATGCGGCACTGATAGCCGGCGTGGGTTCCGCTCTGGCCGATTTGCTGGCAGGGTATGCCCTATACATTGCGCCCACCTTTTTCATCAAGGCGGCCATGGGCCTGCTGGCGGCCCGACTGGCCCGGCCCGGCAAGCATCTTAGGAATCTTGGCGTATTTGTTACCGCCGAATTCATTATGGTGGCGGGCTATTTCCTCTTTGACGGCCTGGTCAATAACTGGGGAACGGCCGCAGCCGCGGCTCCATTCAATTTTTTGCAAGCCGCCGCCGGTGTGGCGCTGGGTATGGCGTTTAGCCTCTACCTGCCCCATTTGAAGAAAAAGATATAAGAACGGCACGCAAGTAAAATTTCCGCTTCCCTTTGTATTTCGAAGGGAAGCGCTTTTTGTGTCACCTGCCGGATTACGGGGTATATAGAAAAAGCACATACTTATTACGCCACCCGGCCGGGTAGATAATTATTGCGAAAGGGTGAGGGCAGCATGATGGATATTGAATGGGAAAAAGCAGGATATGCCAAAAATCGTGCGGGGTCATTCTTGCGCACAAACGGTATATGGGTGTGGAGATAGACGAATCAAGGGATATCGTGAGGGGTGCTGTCCGTATGAATACGTATTCATTCATAATCGGTTGTATCACTTCGATAAAAACCGACAAAACATTACAAAAATATCGCCAAGAACTAAAAAAAGAATGAAAAATTGATATTGCGTTTTCTTGAATACGTGTGTATAATACTAGATACGTCGAAATAGCCCCATTGTTATCCACATACTGGCAAGAAAGGCAGTCCTCGCCACAAAAGTACAGTGTCTGCATCAGTCAGACCATAGCGAAGCGAAAGAGAATAGGGGTGCTACCATGGAAAACAAAAAAATCCGTAGGGTCATTTCCATCATCCTCACTGTTTTGATGCTGTTGGATTTCGACTCCTCCGGTATTTTCACCAGGCCTGATTATACAAGGGCCGGTGAAGATGCGCCGGAAGTCACCGCCGTGGTGGAAACGGAAGCGCCGACAGAGGTGCCTGCGGAAGCGCCGACAGAGGTGCCCACGGAAGCGCCTACGGAAGCGCCGACAGAAGTGCCTACGGAAGCGCCGACAGAGGTGCCCACGGAAGCACCCACCGCCGAACCGGTGGCCGAGCCTACCGCCGAGCCGACAGAGGTTCCCGCGGAGGAGCCTGCTGTTATAACGGCTGATCAGATCCCTTCTTTTGTGATGGGATATGCCAAGACGGCCACTGGAAACGTTAGGGTGTATACCAGCGAGCGCAGCGGAATTATTCTCACCCGCTTGGTTGCTGACAGCATTGTATATGTAGACAGCCGCTATACCGACGAAAGCCGCGACAGGCTGTCGGTTCACTTTGATACAGATCAGGGCATACAACACGGATATATTGATACGGACAGGCTGGTTCCCCTGACCGAAGGGGAAGCGGCTGCTTTTGTGCAGCGTGGACAGGATCGCGGGTATGCCCTGTATGAGGGAAACAAAGACCTGCCGCTGGCCCCGCTGAAAGTGAATTTAAGGGCAGAGCCTACGGAAGAACCCGTCGCCACGGAAGAACCCGTCGCCACGGAAGA